>JABGZB010000139.1 GCA_018674955.1 Verrucomicrobiota bacterium
CCAACTCATGCGGTTTGGTCGCCATAATTGAGTCCCGAAGATCCGTTCAAACTTGACAACGTCCGAGATGAATTGCGAAAGAGTAATTTGAAATTTGTCTCTAAAAACGCTATTTTTTTTAAGAACTTAAGAAAGTTTTGCAATCAATGCTCCACGTACTTCGCGTGGCTGGCTTAGACCAAGGCGTTGTTGGCGTTCACGTTGCGGCGACCCTTCTTCACAATAATTTCCCCAAGGTAGCGTCCGTACTTGCCGCGTTTGTTCCGGATCGTTTTCTGCAAAACCTCTTTTCCGAGAATTAGTTCCCGCAAAAAATCCCGCGCCGCCAGTCCCTCCTTTCGGCTCGCCCCGCGAACCTCCGGCGCGTTGATTCATGCCAACCGAATCTTCTCACCGCTCACCACTACTTTGAATCCGAGATCGACATCAGCCTTGCATGTGTCGCCGTCGTAAACAAGCATAATCTTCGCCCGATAATGACACAGTTTGGCTCGTGAAAACTTGGCCATGCCCAAAGGGTACTTGGCCAGCCTCCATATTCCCACTACCGTCTCCGACGTGAAACCGCAATCCATCTCCCGCCGCCGCATGCTCCGCCAAACCGCAGCGCTTGGCCTCAGCACCGCGTTCGTCCCGCACATCCGCACCCAAGCGGCCAAGCCGTTGGCCAAGGTGCACAGCATGGAAATTGTCAGCATGCGCCCGAACCATTACCACGGCTGGCCCACGCTGACTCGGCGGCGCAACGGCCAGTTGCTGCTCGTCTGCTCCGGCGGACGCGAGATGCACGTCTGCCCTTTTGGCCAGGTGGAACTGATGCGCTCGGACGACGACGGCAAAACGTGGACATTCCCCCGCGTGCTGCTAGACCTCGCGATCGACGACCGCGACGCCGGCATCCTCGAGACGGCCAGGGGCTCGTTGCTCGCCACCACATTTTCGTCGCTGGCCTACGAGCATTATTTTCGCAACAGCGAAATCAACAACTGGGACGCCGCGCGTCAGGCCCGCTGGCGCGGCGCTCATCACCGTATCAGCAAGGCCGAGCGCAAGGCACAACTCGGCACGTGGATGCTGCGCTCGACCGACGGCGGAGTCACCTGGTCCACGCCGTACGACTCGATCGTCAACAGCCCCCACGGCCCAATCCAACTCGCCGACGGCCGACAACTCTACGCAGGGAAGGATTTGTGGAAGAGCGGCAAGTGGATCGGCGTCTGCGAATCCACCGACGACGGCCGATCGTGGAAAAAACTGGCGCAGATTCCCACCCGGCCCAGCGATGATCCCGGCGAGTACCACGAGTTGCACGTCGTCGAGGCAACCAACGGCACCCTCGTCGCGCAAATTAGAAACAATAACCCAGCCAACAGAAGCGAGACACTCCAGACCGAGTCCACCGACGGCGGCAAAACATGGAGCGTGCCGCACCCGATCGGCGTCTGGGGATTGCCGTCGCACCTCCTCCGCCTGCGGGACGACCGGTTGCTGATGACTTATGGCTACCGCCGCAAGCCGTTCGGCAACCAGGCGCGCATCAGCACCGACCATGGCAAAACGTGGAGCGAGCCGATCACGGTTTCCGGCGACGGCGCTAACGGCGATTTAGGCTACCCCTCCACTGTCGAATTGCAGGACGGCACCCTGCTCACCGCCTGGTACGAGCAGATGAGCAACCACCCCCGCTCTGTCCTCCGCCTGGCCAAGTGGAACTTGCTTTAGAGGCGCTCTCGGCGCTCGCCCCGACCACTTGGGCGCCGGCGCGAACCAGGCGTGTAGCCCTCCCTCTCGCCGGCCCACTGTGCGGCAATCGACTCGTGCCGCTTCGCGACGAACTCCCGCAGCAGCGGCTTGCGCACCACGCGAAACCCACCACCCGATTCACTCGAGGTGAAGTCTTTTGGGATTTCAAAATTATTCAAAAACTCGCGGTGGTCGCTATATTCATCCTCCCTGACCGTTGGCTCCACCGCCTTGCGTAATTCCGCCATGTCCCGGCCGATCGCCTCCCTGGAGAAATGCGTACCCACTAGTTTTTTCAATTCCGCCCCGTACGACTCGAGGAACGATTTCAACTTCATCAAGCGCTCGAGCAATCGTTGACCCTTTGCGAATGGCTGCTTCACACTGAGATCGAACTGCTGATCCGGGCTACCCGCCGAGCGGTGGCTGGCAAAGGTGCTGTTCACGTCCCACGGCAAAAACGCAAACTTGCCGCCGGCTTTTGGCAGGTAGAGATAGTAGTTGTGGCCGCGTAACAGGAAGCTGTCGAGGTGCGACAACACCGTGTGCGCCGCAGTAAACTTGGCAAACTGCCCAAAACCCACGAAGTCGCCGATCCGCTTCGCAAACTCAGCGTCTTCCGCTTGGCTGACCAACCGCGTGAAGGCCATCAGCCGCTTGGCCAGCCGCGGTTTTGCGTCGGACTTGGGCACGTACACCCGCTCGTATTTTGCGAACGCCTCGCCGAGGTACGGCAACGACAGGCTGCGCTCCGGCTTGAGCAACAGGCCCTTGTCCGTGCCAAATCGTTCCTTTAGGAACGGCCCGTTCACCTGCTCCACCACGACGTACAGGCCAAGCAGTTTTTTGTCGAACCGCCCCGGCACGGTCAACGTCACCCGCGCGAACGCCGTGCGCGATCCCGGCAGCTCCAGCTTGCGCCAAAGCCGGTACGCCAGCGCCTCGCGAATCTGCGACGGGTCAAGGACGTTGTTGTTCAGATTCAGCTTGGTCAGCCCGAGAAATTTCTGCCCCTTCGTGAACTTGTTGAAATCGATCTTGAACGATTTCTTCGGAATACCACGCGCGGTCGAGAAACTGGAGTTGCCCTTGTACCGCAGGCCGGCATCCTTGAACGCTTGGCCGGCGATACGGACGCCGGCACGGACGTATTTAAAATCCACGTCGAACCCTCGCCCGCCCACCGGCTCAAGCGCGGCGTAATTCTCCGGTGACACCGTCAACGCCACGTCCCACACCTTCGTATCCTGAAAAAAGGCACCCGCCATTTTGGGCGAAACTGCCTCAGCCGCAACACCACCGAAAGCGCAGCCCCAAAGGCAAATGAGTCCAGAGAGGAGATTAAAATGAATGTTCACCGTGAAACGCAACAGCAGCTTATCCCCGACGCCGATCGATTCAACTTTTTTCAAACCCTATGAAATCGTAAATTCTAAAACCAAAAGAGAAAACTGAAAACAATCATCCGAGAAAATCCGTGAAACCCGTGTCCCCTTTTGAAAAACCGAGAAGCGGCCTTGCAACATTCGACACAGCCCAACATCCTGCGCCGGTCATGTTGCACCGCGCCGCCATCTTGCTTTTACTTTGCCTCGGGCTGCCGCTTTGCCAGGCGGCGGGGCGAACCGGCGCGGCGGTGACCGCTCATCCCATCGCCACCAATGCGGCGATGAATGCGTTCGAGCGTGGCGGCAACGCCGTAGACGCCACCGTCGCCGCAGCGCTGGCTTTAGGTGTGGTGGACGGCTTCAACTCCGGCATCGGCGGCGGTTGTTTTATGCTAATCCGCAAGCCGAACGGCTCGTTCGTGGCGATCGACGGCCGAGAAACGGCTCCTCTCAAGGCCGACCGCGACATGTATTTGCGCGACGGCAAGGCCAAGCCCGAATTGAGTCGAACCGGCGCGCTGGCCATCGGCGTGCCGGGCGCGTTGGCAGCGTACGATCTCGCGATCCGGCAACACGGCAACATCGATCTCGCCGAGCACCTTGGCCAAGCGGCGACGGTCGCCGAGCAGGGATTCGCACTCGACGACGCCTATCTGTCCCGGCTTGGCCAAGTGGTGAAAAAACTGCGAAAGTTTCCCGGCAGCGCAAGCATCTTTCTCAACGCCGAGGGCAACGCCTGGCCAAGCGGCCATCGGCTAAAGCAACCGGACTTGGCCAGGTCGTACCGCAGCATCGCCCGTCACTCCGCCGATTGGTTTTATCGCGGCCCATTCGCGCTGAAGACCGAGCAGTGGATGAGCGCGAACGGCGGCCTCATCAACCGCAAGGACTTGGCCAGTTACAAAGCCAAGCGGCGCGAGCCGGTGCGGACGATTTATCGTGGGCACGAGATCGTCGGATTCCCGCCGCCCAGTTCCGGCGGTGTGCACGTGGCACAAATCCTGAACATCCTCGAGCCGTTCGACTTGGCCTCGATGGCGCCCGACTCCGCCGAGTTCGTCCATCTCGTCACCGAAGCAATGCGGCTCGCTTTCGCCGATCGCGCCCACTGGCTCGGCGACGCCGACTTCGCCGCTGTGCCCAAGGGCTTGGCCTCCAAAAAATACGCGCGCCGACTCGCCAAGAAAATTGACCCGACAAAAGCAGCCCCGGTCGATGCCCACTCCACCCCATCGAACGCCGGCACGAATCTGTTTGGCAAACACACGACCCACTTTTCCACCGCCGACACCGAAGGCTGGTGGGTAACCTGCACGGCAACCGTGAACACCACATTCGGCTCCGGCGTCGTCATCCCCGGCACCGGCATCGTGATGAATAACGAGATGGACGACTTCTCCGCGCAACCCGGCGCGCCCAACGTGTTTGGCCTCATCGGCGCGGAGGCCAACGCGATCGCTCCCGGCAAGCGCCCGCTCTCGAGCATGAGTCCGACGATCGTCCTGCGGGACGGTAAACCGATCTTCACCGTCGGCGCGGCCGGCGGCCCGACCATCATCACGCAGGTCGTGCTCGCCATTATCCAAGTGGTCGACTTCGGCAAGTCGCCCACCGAGGCGCTTGGCCGGGCGCGGTTTCATCACCAATGGAAACCGGACCGACTGCTCGTCGAGAAGACGCTTGGCCAAGCGATCATCGACGCACTCCTCGCCAAGGGCCACACGGTGGAGATCGTCAACACCCTCGGCGCAGCGCAGTCAATCGGCCTTGGCCAAGACGGCAAGGCGTTCAGAGGTTCCCCCGACCCGCGAGGCCGGGGAGCGTTCACTGTACGCCACAATGAGTGAAGACAAAAAAGCCGACCTTTGGACAAAGGCCGGCTAAAAAGTGGTGGTAGGAGCAGGATTCGAACCTGCGAAGGCTAAGCCAGCGGATTTACAGTCCGCCCCGTTTGACCGCTTCGGTATCCTACCCCCCCGAAATGGGCGGCGGATTACGCCAAATTGTGGCGCGCTTGTCAAACACCGTTTGTGTTTCTATCGTCCGTGCCCATGTTTGACGCTCTCAGCGATAAACTCCAGAAGACCTTCCGCAACCTCCGGGGACTCGGCAAAATCAGCGAAACCAACGTCTCCGAGGCGCTGCGCGAGGTGCGCATGGCCCTGCTCGATGCGGACGTTAATTTCAAGGTCGCCAAGCAGTTCATCAACCGCGTGAAGGAAAAATCGCTAGGCGAGGAGGTCGTCGCCAGCATCCAGCCTGGTCAACAGATCGTCAAAATCATCAGCGACGAGATGGTCGCGCTGCTCGGTGCCGAGCGCAGCGACCTCGACCTACCGCGCAGCTTCGCACAGCCACTCAGCCTCATGATGTGCGGCCTGCACGGCTCCGGCAAAACCACCTCCAGCGGAAAGCTCGCCCGCCTGCTCGCCGACGAGGATCGCAAAACGCTGCTCGTTGGCGCGGATGTTTACCGCCCCGCCGCGATGGATCAGCTCGAAACCTTGGCCAAGCAGCTCGGTCTGCCATGTTTCCTGATGCGCGGCGAGCAGGACGTGCTCAAGATCGCCGACGGCGCGATGGCCAAGGCCAAGGCGGACGGCATCGACGTGGTCATTTTCGACACCGCCGGCCGCCTGCAGATCGATGATACAATGGTGCAGGAACTCGTCCGGCTTCGCGACCGGGTTCAACCGCGCGAAATTCTGCTCGTGCTCGACGCTGCCACGGGGCAGGAGGCGGTCAGCGTCGCTTCGCATTTTGACGAGGCGCTGAGCATCACCGGCGCGATCCTGACCAAGCTCGACGGCGACGCACGCGGCGGCGCGGCTCTCAGCTTCCGCGAAGTTACAGGCAAGCCGATCAAGTTTGCCGGCACCGGTGAAAAGCTCGACGAGTTCGAGCCGTTCCACCCCGACCGGATGGCGTCGCGCATCCTCGGCATGGGCGACGTGGTGAGCCTTGTCGAAAAAGCCGCCGAGGTGATCGACGAAGAGACCGCCCTCAAGCTCGAGGAGCGAATGAAGAAGGGTCACTTCACACTTGAGGATTTTCTCGACCAATTGCGACAGATCAAAAAACTCGGCTCGCTCGAGAGCATCGTCGAGATGCTGCCCGGCGGCGGGAGCGCCATAAAAAACTCCGATCTCAGCAAGGGCGAAAAGGAGTTCCGCCAAATGGAAGCGATGATTTGCAGCATGACCCCACAGGAACGCCGCACGCCGGTGATCCTCAACGCGCGCCGCCGCCGCCGCATCGCCGCCGGCAGCGGCACGACCGTCGCCGCACTCAACAGCCTGCTCAAGCGCTTCGGCGAGATGCAGAAAATGATGAAGAAAATGGGCAAATTCCAGAAAATGATGGCCAAGATGGGCGGCGCAGGGGCCATGCC
>JABGZB010000140.1 GCA_018674955.1 Verrucomicrobiota bacterium
AAGAAACATTACCGCGTTGTCGCTGATGGCGTCGGTGTAATAGTAGGTCTTGGGCTGATATTTCCCGTCATTCACCGGGGTGATAAAGCTGTTTGCGCGGCACAAGGTGGCCGGATCAAAGAAACTACCCGCACCAATGATGGTGCCGTAAAACTTTTCAAAGCCGCGCTGCAACGGCCAGTTGTTCTTGGGACCCTGCGGCCGCGTATGCTTGGTGACATGCCACTTACCGCTCATGTACCGGCGGTAACCAGCCACGCTTAGTGCCTCGGCAATCGTCACCACATCCCGGCCCAGTTCTCCGCGGTAGCCGGGCAATTTGTTGTCCCCCGTCATCAAGCCGATGCCAGCCTGATGCGGGTACATGCCTGTGAGCAACGAAGCTCGCGTGGGGCAACAGCGCGACGTGTTGTAAAACTGCGTAAATCGAATCCCCTTTGTCGCCAACCGATCTAGCGTCGGTGTCTTGATCTCGCTCCCGTAACAACCGATGTCCGAAAAACCCATGTCATCGGCCATGATCAGGACAATGTTCGGCTGCTTAGTTACGTCAACCGCTGAAACCAGTAGAGCAAACCTCATTACGAATAGAGTTAGGATCACTTTCTTCATTCTGTCATTCCCTTCACTGTACCAGCATTACCCCCCCCATCAATCGCTTCAATTCGGAGACGATCTCTGGATGCTTTTCAGCGAGATTCTTCGTTTCCCCGATGTCCGCCTCCAGGTCATAAAGTTCCTCAACCTCTTTCCGTTGTGTGTCGCGTGCATAGCCGTACACGTTGTGCTTGGCTTTTAGGTATTTCCATTTGCCGCTCCGAATGCCGTTGTTGCGGTACACGAACGTCTTGCGGTTACCTCTTGGGTTTTTGCCAAGCAACAAATCTGTTTGATCAACCCCATCGATCACCCGGTCATTGGGAACCTTGAAGCCGGCGAGATTGGCGAAGGTGGGCATGAAATCCAGCGTCGAAAAAATGGCATCGGACTCGGCACCAGCCTTCACCCGGCCCGGCCAACGGACGATGCAGGGAACGCGATAGCCAGCCTCATAACAGGAACCCTTCCCGTCCCGCAGCGGCCCAGCCTCGCCCCAGAAGATCGACCCCTCCGGGTGGCCTTTCTTTTTGTTGGTGTAGGCGGGTTGATTCCACGGGCCGTTGTCGGATGTGTAAATCACCAGCGTGTTGTCGCGCAGGCCCTCCTTGTCCAAGACGTCAAGCAAACGGCCAGTCTCATAATCGAACTCCTCCACCACATCACCGTACAGACCTCCATTTGAATTCCCGCGAAAACGCGGTGAAGCGTCGATGATGGTATGCATCATTGTGTGCGCCACGTAGAGAATGAACGGCTTTCCCTTGTCGCGTTTGTTCTTGAGGAAATCAATAGCTTTGTTCGTGTAAAAGCGGGTGAGACTGGCCATGTCGCTCGTCTTGCCGGCAGCCTGGTTGTTCTCATGAAATGCCACTGTACCGCCGTCATTCGCCCCCAACGTACCGAAGTAATAGTCAAAACCCTGTGCATTGGGCATCCGCGGGATGATCACCTTTCGGTTGGAGACATCCCACTTGCCGATACAGACCGTCTGGTAGTCCGCTTTTCGAATCAGCTCGGCGAAGGTGATCTCGCTCGCCGGCATCCCCCAACCCTTGCTGCGGAAGGGGTAACGCCCTGTCAACAGCGCCGAGCGCGACGGCCCGCAGACCGACTGCGCATAAAAACTGGTGAACCGGGTTCCCTCCTTGGCCAACCGATCCATGCGCGGTGTCTTATTCTTCTTGTTGCCGTAACAGCCCATATCCGCATAGCCCTGGTCGTCGGTGAAAATGATGAGGATGTTCGGCCGCGCAGCATCGGCGTTGAGGGGAGAGACTGGGGCTAGGAAGGCAAGGACGCACAAGATGACGAGAATCCTGCATTCTTTTATCCAGATACCTTGAGAGTTTGAGTTCATAGTTTTGAAATCACGTATTAGCGACCGGGGAATTTTGGAACTCCGCCAAGGTAGGGAAACTTGTCGAAGTCGGGCCCCTTGCCAGTGACTCTAGGGTCATTCGTTTTTTTCAGTTCAGAAAAAAGATGCGCCTTTAATCTTTTCACGGTCTCAGCATAGGCAGAATCGGCGGCGATATTCACCAGTTGATCGGGATCTTTCTTTAGATCGTATAATTCAGTAGCGGGGCGTTTTCCAAACGCCAACTCATAGAGCCTGCGATGATGGGCGTCCTTATCCCGGCTCTCAACCATGTAGGTTTTAGTCGGACCATTGTCACAGTCGCTGAACCAAGCCCCCTTAATCGCCGCCTTTTTATAATTGGGCGTACCCGCCGGCCAACGGTCAGGGCGAAAGTTGTGGAGATACAGAAAGTCGTGAGTCCGAATGGCTCGAGTCGGGTAGCCACCCATATCCTTCCCTTCCTGGCCTGGCACATGCCGTTCCTTGCCATGTAGCACATAGCTTCGATCGCTCTTGTCATTACCCGCGAGGAGCGACAACAGGCTCCGACCGGAAACATCACTTGGAACATCCAAATCTGCAGCCTGGTAGAACGTCGGCGCCACATCGACAAGGCTTACGAAATCGTTTACCACCGTTCCCTCTTTCACCTTCGACGGCCAACGAATTGCAAGCGGCACTCGGGCTCCACTGTCATAGTTGTTGCTCTTGCAGCGAGGGAACGGCATGCCGTGATCGCCCGTCATGACGACGATGGTGTTGTCGAGTTCACCACTCTCCTCAAGCGCTTTAATGGCGTCCCCCACCAAGCTGTCGAAACGTTGCACTTCAAAATAATAATCCGCAACGTCGCTGCGGACTTCATTGGAACCCGGGAAATGCGCAAATAATTTAATTTTTGAAAGATCCATCCCGCTTTTCATCCCCGAACCCTTTGCGTAGCCGCGGTGTGGATCGGAACTGCCAAGCCAGTAACAGAACGGCTTACCACTTTGCCTGATTTTCATAAAGGCGCGGAAGTTTTTGTAACGAGGTCCCGCTAGTTGACGGCCTTTCTTTTGGGTGCGGCCTGGCCCCCACCCTTTGCTGCTAACACCAGTCACGTAACCGGCCTTCGCCAATCGTTCGGGATATGTATCATACTTGTCAGGAAACACACTCCAGAGATTACCCGCACCTTCAAGTCGCCAATGCCATTGACCCGTCAGTATGGCACCGCGCGACGGCGTGCAGGACGGCGATGACACGTAGGCGTGATGAAACAGTGCCCCCTCCTTGGCCAAGCGATCGAAGGTCGGTGTCCTGACTACGGGATCGCCGTACGAACCGGCATGTGGCCAACCCCAATCGTCAGCAATGGCAAAAAGGATGTTCGGCCGCTCAGCCGAATGCAGGGAACAGGCAAACAGAAAAATCAGTTGTGACAAGAATTTCATGAGTGGCAGGCATTCTTCCCTCAGTCCCTTCGCTAAACCAGCACAAACCTTGGTTTCAGCGAAGAACCGTTACTTTGGCGAAACCTCCTTCACCCAGTCGCTGTGCAGGGTCCTGAGGCGCTGCACGATTTCCGGTTTGGCCTTGGCATATTCCTTTGCCTCAGGCTTGGCATCGACCAGGTTTCGCAGCGACACCTTGGTGTTCCCGTTCGAGCCGATCAGTTTCCAGTCACCCTCGCGAACAGCCCATTTTTTGCCCCAGGCGAAATGTAGAATTTTGTATTTCGACTTCGCCTTGGCGCTTCGGATCAACGGTAACACGCTATGGCCATCTAGCTTTGGAGCGTTAGAGGGTTGCTGGACACCACAGAGGTCTAGCACAGTGGGAAACCAGTCCATTGCCGTGATGATTTCCCCACGCACCTTCCCCTTTGGCAGCTTGGCCGGGTAACTGATGATGGCCGGCACGCGCACACCACCCTCGAGAAAGCTGCCCTTCTGCCCGATCCACTTACCAGTGGACCCACCGCCGCTCGCGCCATAAAAATGGCCCTTGGGATAACCGCTCCTATGATTTTCCACTCTGATTCGATTGCCGGTTTCCTCCGAGTGCCCGTTGTCGCTCATGAAGATGATAGCCGTATTTTCGCGCAGGTCCAGCGCCTCCAATTTGTCGACAATCTGGCCGATATAGTGATCGGTCGTGCTGACAATGGCCGCGTAGGAGCGCCGTGCCGGGGCAGCAATGTCCTTGTACCTCGTCTCAAACTGCTTGAGCGCCTGCTCCGGATAATGCGGAATGTTAAACGGCACATAGAGTAAGAAAGGCCGATCCTTGTTTTGCATAATGAATTTCAATGAACGCTGCACCATCAGCTCAGGAAAATATTTACCCGGCGCCTTCACTGGTTTGATCCCGTCGTACAAATCATGAAATCCACTGCCATGCAGGAAATAGTGATTGTAGTTGTCAATGAAACCGTCGCGAATGCCAAAGAACTCGTCGAAGCCCTGTTTCTTTGGCCCAAAATCCCGATGGGCTCCAAGGTGCCATTTCCCGAAGAGCGCGGTTCGATAACCGGCAGTCTTCAGTGCCTCGCCCAGCGTCACCTCCTCAAGAGCCATGTTGATACCGTCCGGTCCATTCATGTCGCCCTGCGTCCAGTGATGGACTCCACCCCGCTGCGGATGCCGCCCCGTCATCAACGCCGCTCGCGCCGGGCAACACACCGTGTGCGCATACGCCTGAGTGAACCGCACTCCCGTGGCCGCAAGTCTGTCGATATTGGGCGTCCTGAGGTCGGTGGAGCCATAGCAATTGGCATCAATCGTCCCCTGGTCGTCGGTCAAAATGATGAGGATGTTCGGCCGCTCCACCGCCGACACACCAAGTGCGGAGAAGACCAGCAGGAGGATAATAATGTGCTTCACGCCGAGAACCATTTCGCAGAGAGGTAACGCCGTCAACCCACCGCAATGCAAATATGCGCGGACAGCCTGGTCAAGCGCACCCTCAGCCAGGATTTACATTAAACACCCCGTACATGGTCCTCCAATGCCCTGGGAACGTGCAGACAAACTCGTATTTCCCGGGCTTGACTGGAACGTTGAAGGTTAGCAGTTCACTCTCGCCCGGCTTCAGTAGGCGGGTTGCTTGGAGAACTTTTTTGGATTCCGGGACATACCCCTTTTCCCATGCGCGGGGTTGCGTCGCCATCTCGTCGGCGGCGCGTCCCACCTCTTCGCGTGAGCCAATTGTCACCAGGACCAGGTTATGGGGCATGGTGTCGTTGTTTTCAAAAATCAACCGGATCGACTCGCCAGCCGTGACATGGATTTCCTCCCGGTCATATTTCATCCGGGCCGGCACGGTTCGAATGATATGCACCGGGGCGCCGTATTGCCGAAGCTCAGTGCGCAGTGTCTGCCCCAACTCCTCCGGCAACCGACTCGCCGCCGCTTGGCCAAGCGACAGGGCCTCGATGCCGGCTTGGCCAACGCGCCGGTCAACCGGCATATCTTCCAAGTAACTCAACAGGTCTTGAGCCAGGCCGTTCATCTGGTCGCTTGGCCAAGTTTCCGCCGGCATCCGGTAAAGAGCCGTGATTGCATCTTCCGGATTCTCACCACGTTGCAACTGCTTGGCCAGTTGTTGAAAGTTCGGGCCGGGTGCGGCGGCGGGCTCCGGCCTGCCAGAGAGAAACCCAAGCGTCTGCGCCAGCGCGTGCTCAATGCCGGGATCCATCGGGTGCACTGCGGCCTCCATGGCAATGGCAAGCGCCTCGGGGGATGCACTGAAACTTGCGGCGATAACGGCGTGCAAACGGACACGCGGTTCAGGGTCGTTGACCATCTGTCGAATGAGTTCATCGGCTGAGCCGATCTGTTCCTGCCAATACCTGAGCACCTTGGTCGCTGCAGCCCGGGCGCTGGGATTCGCGCTTTTCAACTGCTGCTGCAGCAGAACTGCATCGACCTCGTTCAAACCTTGGCGAACCCAAAGCGCCTCTGTCCGGTGATGCTCCCGTTCGGGATCGGTCGCCTTCAGGTTTTTCAGCCATTCGTCGAGAGCCGGGATTACCTTACCTGCCGGTCGCTGCTGAAGTTCCCGCCGGGCGAACTCACGGGTGCTGCTCTCGTGCGATTTCAGGAGGTCCAAAAGTGCGTTTACGGGTTCGCCCTTGATCCGAGGATGTTTCAGGAGGGGCCGGTCAGAATGAGATATGCGCCAGATGCGCCCGCGCCGATGATCCCGGCCGGGGTGCCGTTTTGAAAAGTTCACGTTCTCAAAAATTTGGGTATAAAAGTCGGCGATGTAGAGGGCGCCATCAGGCCCCAAGGCCATGGCCACCGGTCGAAAAAGCGGATCGTCGCATCGCAGCAAATGTCCGTGAGATTCGACCTGATAGACGGACCCGTTAGTTTTCAGGGTGTACCAGGCGGTGCCAGTTTCCCCGACGCAATGATTGACGAGGAAGCGGCCCTGAACTCCGGGCGGAAAATGCGTGCTAAACAGAAGCTCGCAGCCCGATGCAATATGTCCGCCGGAGTTGAAGGCGAGGTGATTGGTCCGATGCTTGGTCTTGGGATAAGTGAAGTTCGAGGAAAATACATCCATCGGATAATACTGCCCGGCAGAGGCGTCGAGCATAATGCCACCTCCCCAGCGGTCGAACAGGTTGCCGAACGGGTTCCAAAAACTGTGCGACACGTAGACCCCGAACCGGTGTCGCTCCGGCCGGTAACGAAACACCGCCGCGTCACGTACGCATGCTAGCCCGTAAGGTGTCTCGATCTGTGTGTGGTAAAAAATGCCCTGCGTGAAATAGAGTGATCCGCCCGGACTCCACCTGAAATTGTTCATCGCGTGTTCGGCGTCCTCAGCACCAAAACCATGCAACAGCACCCGAACCCAGTCTGACTGACCGTCGTTGTCTGTATCACGCGCCAACACAAGATTGGGCGCCTGAGCCAGAAGCACTCCACCCTCCCCGAAACCGAACCCATGCAGCAGGTTCAAGTGATCGAGAAAAACAGTGTGCCTGTCTGCCACGCCATCACCGTCCTGATCCTCGAGAATCACAATCGAGTCATCAGGCTGTTTCCCCGGCAGCGGATGAGGCCAGGTGGGTGTGTTGCCCACCCACAAACGACCGCTCGAATCAAACTGAAGCGCCATCGGGTTCGCAATGGGAAAGTCCACCTCGGAGGCAAACAGATTGACCTGATAGCCCGACGCCACCTTCATCATCGCCAACTCTGTTTCCGGGGACTTGGCACGCCCAGGCTTCCCATCCTCCTTCACAGCCCAGAGCGACTCGGGTACGTCACCGGAAATCGACCGGGATGCGGGTGTGGGAAACCAGATTGGCTTCCCGTCCACTGGAATCTTTCGCCAGATATCAGCCACTCGCGGTTTCTGCGTCTCCCAGATTTGACGCTCCATGTCCTCGACCAATTGACGGGATTGTTTGCGCTCGCTGCCGAGATGCTTTGATCCAGGGGTTTGGTTTCGTCGTCCATGAATATAAGAGGCATTCGGGGCGTGCCACCACAGTTGATGCCAATAGTTTTTCTCGTAAACCAGCCGCCGAAAGGCATCGGCTTCGGATGGATCGCCCTTGGCCTGCGATGCCGTCAAACCTTCCAGCAGGCCAAGTTGCTTTGCCATCATTCGGCTCACGACCTGGTAGCCGGATTCAGTGAGATGAATGCCGTTGAAGGTCAACCTGCCGCCCTGCCTCGATACCCGCTGTGCTGTTGCCGAAAACAAATCCACGGCGTGCACACCCGGTTGATTTGCGACTTGGAGCAGTTCCTCCGAATAAACCTTCAAGTCGCCGTTTCGATCCGGAACATCCACCGTTGCCGACGAGTTCTCCTGGGCGATGGGAGTAACCAGCACCACTCGGGGCGGAGAGTGCCCATTAAACTTTTCGCCTCGGAGTTGCTCCACAAAACTCTCGGTCTTGTGTCGGAAGTGCCCCACCTCTGCAATGCCATGAAACGATTCATTCATCCCGTAACAGACAAACACAATGTCAGCACGTTCCTCGCGCAACTCATCAGCCAGGCGAGGAAACCCCAATGGGCGAATCGACTCCCCCACCTCTTCCGCCGGCCAAGCCAGATACCGAATCCGCAGGCGGTGTTCCGGGAATCGGCTTTGCAGAAACGTCTCGAAATACCCGAAGAGATGCATCCTCTCGGCGAACGTGTTGCCGACGATCACAATGTGGTCGTTCTCCTTTATCTTTAGGTCGCCGGCCCGCGCTGCTGAAACAACCCACAGCAGAATAATTGCACTGCAAACAAAAACAAAACGCATTTTAAAATTCATCCGGCTATTGACCCCTCACTGCCGAGCGTCAATCCACCGGGGCGCTGCCCCACCAATTCTTGTTCGGCTTGTAACCGGGGGCGAGATAGTTCGCGTGGCGTTTTTCGAGACCAGCTTTGCCCTTGCTCTTGAGCGACTCCCAACGTGCCTCGCGCTTGGCCAAGTCGAACGTCGCATCCTTCGTCGGAAGCTTGGCGTCGGTGGACTTGAGCCAGGCGTCGAGCTTGGCCCGGAGGGCCTTGGCTTTACGGGGCTCGCGCCTGGCCAAATCATGTTTCTCCGCCGGATCCTTGGTCAGGTGGTACAGTTCGTCACGACCGTCCTCGTGGTAATAGATGAGCTTCCAGTCGTCCTGTGTGATGATCGATGACGGCTCACCGCCCTGGTTGCCATAGTGCGGATAGTGCCAATACAGCGGCCGATCGGCTATTGCTCCGCCCTTGAGCAACGGCACCATGCTGACGCCGTCCACGTCCTGTTTTTTCGGCACGGGAATGCCGGCAAGCTCGAGCAATGTCGGATACCAGTCGATGCCGTTGACCGGCACGGCGCTGGTCGAACCGGACTTCGTCACGCCGGGTGCGTTGATGTAAAACGGCTCGCGAATGCCGCCCTCCCACTGCCGCCCCTTGCCGCCGCGCAACGGCGTGTTGCTCGTCGAGTAGGCGTCGCCGGAGGAGACACCGCCATTGTCGGAGGTGAAGCAGACAATCGTGTTGTCGCTCAAACCAAGCTCGTCGATTTTCCGCAGCACGATGCCGACGGCGTCGTCCATCGTCTCGACCATACCGCCGTAGATCGGGCAATCCTGTACCTGACGCACGTTGAGCCGCCGGTCGAACAGAAACCGCTCCCCGGCCAAGCCGGCTGACACTGCCTTGTCACGGTATTTTTCCCATAACTTGGGTGTGGTCTGTATCGGGCCATGCACGCTGTAAAAGGATAGATAGGCGAGGAAAGGCTTGTCCTTGTTGGCCTCAATGAAGTTAGCAGTTTCCCGGCCGAGACGCAGGGTAAGTGACTCGCCTGCGGGGCCGGACTCCAAATTCGGATTCTGCCACGGAGCAAAAAAACCGCCGCGCGGACTGCCGACATCCCAACCTCCCTTGTTGACGTCAAAACCATGATCAGTCGGCCACGATCCCTTGCTGCCGAGATGCCATTTCCCTGCGAAGAACGTCCTGTAACCATTTTCGCGGAGCACCTCGGCAAGAGTAATCTCCGAGGCGCGCAGGTTTCGATCGTACTCGGCGGGCAAGTGGCTGTCGTGGCGACCGCGACCGCTCCACGACTTGCCCGAGGCGTCGCCGATCCAAGTCGTGATACCGTGGTTCGGCGGGTATTTGCCGGTGAGAATACTGGCACGCGAGGGGCTGCAAACCTGGCAGGTCGCGTAGCCTCGAGTGAACTTCATGCCAGCGGCGGCGATGCGGTCGATGTGGGGGCTTTCATAATAGGTGGAGCCCTCATTGCTGAGATCGCGCCAGCCAAGGTCGTCGGCGAGAATGAAAACGATGTTGGGCCGCCGCTTGGCTTCGTCGGCGGCATGAACGTGCGCTAGGCCAAACAACAGGCAAACAAGCAGGACGATAGATTGAGTGTTGAGTTTCATCACAATTTTGAGTGCTAAAAAGACAAGCTAAGCAGGGTGCCGCAGGAATTCAACACGACATCGGTAAATTATACGACCTGAAAAATAACATCGCCGAACCCCAGACGATCGGCATCGTGGGAACTCAGCCCAACGATTCAATGCAGGATTCGTTTCTGCACGAAGTGTTCCACACCGTGCACAATCCCGTTACCAGACGACGAACGTAGTTCTCATCGCTCTCAATTTCCCTCAGTTGCATCACATGACTCCGGCGGTCAGCTTCTCTGGCTCGTATGCTTTCGGTTCAACCATCAATCTTTATTTTGTAAGGCTGCAGGCATTTTGCGGCAACAGTTAAAACGCCTTGTAAACTGCGTTCAACGGAGTGACAAATCCCTCTCTATGAAATCAATTCTACTCACAATCGCAGCCGTGTTGCTGGTGGGGTGTGGCGAGGCTTTAAACTAAGCCCAAAGTGAAAACACCTTGTTCCAGTTGTAATCAACGCTTGGAGATACCCGAGGAACTAGCTGGGCAGACCATTGAGTGTCCTGCCTGTAATGCAAGTTTGGCTGTGCCCGCTATTGCTGCATCTAAGTCTGTACCAGCCCAAGTTCAACAGTCAGCACCACAAGCAGCTTCTAGTAAGAAATCTAAATCATCCGCACCCAAGTGGACCACCTTTCAATACGAAGCCATTAACCCCAAAAATTATAAGAATGAGAAGGGTGAACTGCCGGCTGCCAGCCAGGCCGATGCGTTGGCGCGGTTACATGAGATGGGTGTGAGTCCCGGTTTGGTGGAACAGGCCATGGCAACTGGTCGTCTAGCTGATAAGGCCAAGCGGGAACATTACGAGTTGCTGCGGCGGGAGAAGAAGAAATGGAATTGGACAACAAAACCCAAAAAGTTTTTGATAGGATTCGTCGGAACGATTGTTGTAGCAGAAGTATTTATGATCGGTCACCAAGCTGATTTTTTGGGCCACCTCTGTATAATCCTTTTCGGGATGCTAACTGGACTCATGGTTAGTCAATCGACTGACAAACCATCAACGCAATGGGCTTTGGCTTTTAAAGGCAAGAAGTTTGATTACTATGTGTTGCGGGATGCTACTGGTAAGCCCATCGAGACGATTGACCTACCAGAGAAATTAAACGAATAACTGTGCTTACAGGCTGTGTCTCTAAAATTTACTCCACTTTTGAAGGAGGCCGTGTAATCGAAGGAAGAATTGTAAGCTGAAGGGAAATGAAACACCTCCTACTCTCTTGTTATCCGTGATACGAACCTCCCATGACGCGCACGGTTCTAACCCTGACAACCTCGCCCCAGCGCATGCAGCATCTGCCCCTGGTGCTGGATGCACTGTTTAACCAGCTCACTTCGCCCGACGCTGTGTACCTCAACCTGCCGGAGCGCTATCGCAACCGTGATGCTTATATAATCCCCGATTGGCTAGGTGATGCGTTACAGGTGACCCTCCTGCGCCGGGTAGATGACCTGGGACCAGTGATGAAAATCCTACCGGTATTCGAAGTCGAAACAGATCCGGATACCCTCTTGATTACTGTTGACGATGATGTCCGGTACCCTCCGGATACGATTTCGGCATTGCAAACCGCAGCTCAGGCACATCCGGAATCCGCTTTTGGCAGCAGGGGGTTTAACTTTACAAATATCGGCCAACATCTGGAACCGGTACGAGGCAGCCATGCGTCCTGCCATGTTTTGCAAGGCTACGGGGCCTGCGCTTACCGGCGGCGGCATTTCGACATCGAACGCCTGCACCTTAGCCTTGCCTCACAACCAGAAGCCTTTCGCTTCAGCGATGATGTCATTTTGTCGAACCACATTGCGTCAAGGGGCGTTGCCCGCTTCACCATTGAACTCACCAGTCGCCTGGAGCACATGCCCTGGGGGGACGAGGATTCACAGTCCTTGAAGTTTGTCGACGGTGGCACGCACCGGCGCTATGAAACGATGCGGCAATGGTTAATCAAAGAGGGTGAGTGGTTCGCGCAAGACCGGGCGGCAACACACGGGGCCAAAGACGAAAAATGATTAGCCTGGAACTTTGCGTGCCTACTTCTGTGCCCAACCCTTTTTCCGCTATAGAAAACACAGCGGTAAGACGGGTGCAGAATTGAAAGCTGAAGGGAAATAGTGACCTTTGGCCAAGCGCTTGGTTTTCAAAAAAATGGGTGGATTTCATGCTGATGAATTTTGCATCACTCCACTAATAATTTTATTCAGAGCTTGAGTTCAACGGTGAATGATTAAGAGTGGGCACGTGAACAAGAAATGGCCAACCATCCTCACGTTCTTTTTCCTTGTAGTCACTTCTTTCGCCGCTACGAAGAAATACAATGTGCTCTTCATTATTTCTGATGACCTGACTTCCACCGCGTTGTCCTGTTATGGCAATACGGTCTGCAAAACACCGAATATCGATGCCCTTGCAGACAGAGGCACACGCTTCACCCGCACCTATTGTCAGGGCACCTATTGCGGTCCATCGCGTGCCTCATTTATGAGTGGCTATTATCCTCATGCGACGGGTGTGTTGAGATACAAGAGTCCGCGCCCACAGATTGGCACCCGAGCGACGTGGTCGCAGCATTTCAAGAATAACGGCTATCACTCCGCGCGCATCAGCAAGATCTATCACATGGGTGTTCCCGGAGGCATTGAGCAGGGTGGTCATGGTGCCGATGACGCCGCTTCGTGGACCGAGCGTTTCAACAGCCCAGGCCCCGAATGGAAAGCCCCCGGTCAGGGTGAGACCCTGGAGGGCAATCCCGATGGCAAACGACCGGTCGTGGGCGGCAACACCTTTGTGGTAGTGGAAGCTGAAGGTGATGATTTGGTCCATTCAGATGGCAAAACTGCTGCGAAGGCCTGTGAACTACTGGCGGAGTATGCAAAACGGCAGAAGCCGTTCTTTCTGGGCGTAGGCTTTGTTCGCCCGCATGTGCCGTTTGTGGCACCAGAAAAATATTATCCACCCTTTCTGCCGTACTCAAAAATGAAACTGCCACACAAGTTTGAAGGAGACTGGGATGACATACCCAAGCCAGGCATTAACTACAAAACCAGTGTGAACATGAAGATGGATGTTCGACGTCAAAAGAAGGCCGTAGGTGGCTACTACGCCTCGGTGAGTTTCATGGATGCGCAGGTGGGCAAGGTGCTGACTGCGCTAAAAAAGGCTGGGCTGGAGGATGACACGATTGTGATTTTCACAAGCGACCATGGCTTTCACCTGGGCGAGCACGATTTTTGGGCCAAGGTGAGTTTGCTCGATGAATCCTCACAGGTACCGCTCATCATCAGAGTACCCGGCAAGAAACCCGCCGTATGTCATTCGTTGACCGAGCTGCTTGACCTTTATCCCACCGTTTCTGCCCTCTGCGGTCTGCCCACCCAATCGCGACTGCAGGGTAAGGATATCTCCAAAATGCTTGATGACCCCAAGCACACCGTGCGCACTGCCGCCTTTTCCGTAGCCCCTATGCGCAGCGGCTTTCTTTTACGTGAGGATGAGTGGGCCTACATCCAGTACGGAGAAAATGGTGCTAAAGGCATTGAGCTCTACAACATAAAAAAGGATCCGCACCAGTACACCAGCCTAGCTCAACATCCTGCCCACCAAGAAACCGTGGCTCGCTTCAAGGCCCAGATGACAGGCAAGCTGCGGAACATCCGCAACAACGATCTCAAGGGGAACTGAAAACCAGATTGCGCACTGTCATTAAAAACCTCGTCATGTCCGACCTCTTCCGCAAACACGGCGGTAAGACGGGTGAAGAATTGAAAGCTGAAGGGAGATGAAACAACTTTGTCTCAGGTATCGCACCCAAGTCATACCAGCCGCTTGGCCAAACACTACGAGATCAGCTCTGGCAAGGGGCCCCGCTGTAATTCTGCATCAATGTTCAAATCCAATCGGCCGAATTGATCCTGCGGTTTGCCGGCGTATTCCATGAATGTGTTGTAAAGATTACCGATCGTGCGCTGACCCTTTTTACCGTAGCTTGGAAATTGCAAATAACGCCCGCTTCCCGCCTTCGCCTGGCCAAGGCCGCCCAACAAAAGAAACGGCCATTCGGTGCAACTGCCGTGATGCTTTTCGGCTGCGTCGCTGAGGTACACAATCAGCGTATGATCCAGCATTGTGCCGTCTCCTTCCGGCACGGACGTGAGCTTGGCAGCCACGCGGCTAATTTGTTCCATATGAAATCTGCGAATCCGATTCCGTGCCTCATTCGAGCTCATTCCGTTGACAGATTCGGCATGGCCCAGCCCATGAACATGTTTTGAAATCCCAAGCCCACGATAGGTCACGTCAAGCGTATCCGCTCGAACCGCCGCCACGTTTGTGATGCCGGAAATCAATGCCGCCGCCGCAATGTCAAAGTGAGATTCCAATCGATCCGTCTCCACCTCGGAACTAAACTTGTCACTGATTTCCGGGACATTATTCCGAATCTTTGCCTCAAGGCCCTTTAGTTTTCGGCGGCGATCCTGCAACCCCTCGAACGCTCCTAAGTAATGGTTGAGCTTTTCCCTGTCAGCACTTCCCAATTCGCGCTGAAAACGCTTGATGTCGCTAACCATGTGATCCAGCAGGAGCGTCTGCAAACTTTGTTCCGCCCTTGACTTACTGCCTGTTGCGGCCACTCCAAAAAGATCCTGATAGGCCATTGCAGGATTCGCCTGATACGGCAATGGCCGATCGGGGCCAAGCGCTGATATTCCCGGATACACCACCGAGTCTTTCACGCCGGAAAGCACCTTGCCCCCCAGCGTTAAACCCACATGCGGAAAGATGGCCGGCAAGGCATTAGCCAACGCGCCATCGATAGTGGCAAAAGCAGCTCGACCCGGGGTCCCCTCGTTTCCAGTATGATAACATCCCAACGCGCCGTACCAAGCCGAGTGTCCTCCTCGGCACATCTTTCCGGACAACCCCTGAAGAATCGTCAACTGATCCTTGAATCGAATTAACGGCTCCAAGGATTCCGGCAAATCACGCTTAGCCAATGGCAGGTCGATCAGTTTGTCGCTTGGCTTAAGCTCGTTTGGCCATCCTTTCTCTTCTCCTGGTCGTATGTATTCCGGGATGAGATCCTTAGGGACCAGCTCCGCCGGCGTCAGGCCGCTCGACTTTACTACGAACAAAAATCGCCGAGGCAACTCTCCACGAGCTTCTGCCGTCAACCGATTGGCAAACGGCATCAGCAAGGGAGCTGCAATGCAGCCCGACAATTTTTTTAAAGCCTGTCGACGATTGAGGGATAATTTATTGAATTTCATTTTCGGTACAGGAACGAATCAGAACTTAGCAAAGAAGCAATCATTGCCTTCATGCTCCCTCCGTTCTCAATGTAAGCCTTGTCCGCTGCCATGAGTGTTGGGGAGTCCGCAAAAGTCTCATTGCGCCCCATCCAAAATCGAAACACATGCCGAACAAACGATTGACGCACCCGCGTCGAATTGGCGAGTTTATGAACCAACTCAAACGCATCGGCAACCGGGCCGTCGAGCGATGAGTCGCCACTATCTGCAATCTCTCCATTCGTTTGCACCGGCACAGTTCGGGCACCACGGTGTCGCTCCGGAAAGATGGAAAGCCTTTCATCAAGCATCTCGGTTTTACGAAACCGACCAAAGTCGTCAAAGCTTTCGAAAGGCAAACCCAGTGGATTCATCTTGCGATGACAATTCCAGCATTCCTTCGACTTAGTTGCCTTGAGCCTATCCCGTAACGAACGCCCCCGATCCTCCGGAATAACCGCGTTGACCGTTACTGGTACATCCTGAATCGTTCCCGCCAAAAGATGTTCAAGAATCCATTTGCCACGGCGAATTGGATCATTATCAAAATTCCCCGACCAGGCGATTAGCCATGCAGGGTGGGTCAAAATTCCGGCACGCTGGTTCTTTGGAAGCAGAAACGGCTGCTTGGTTTGATATCCCCAGGTTTCGTGAAACAGATTATAAAATTTCACATACGTTCGACTGGAAGTGCCTTCGATTGGGATGGGTATTTTACCCTCTGCCTCCAATCGGGCAATGTACTTCTCGTTGTTTTTGAAATTCGCATCATTTAAATTATTACGGATGTAATTCAGATCCTTTTCAAACTTTTCGTACGAGCCTGGATACGCCACAAAATATTTATTGGAGGTCAGTAACTGCCGAAAAACATCGTGATCCTCGTCGAAAATGTGCATTACAAACTGATCAGCATCGTGAACTATCCGCTTGGTTTCAAAGCCACTATCGATACTGATCCTGTTTTCATCTTTGAACACTCTTGGAGCGTGGTGATAACCAAAAAAGTCACGAAAGAAACGTAGCACACGCGTGTTCCGAACCTTGTGATTCTCGGCAAACATCGTGTAGTCGGCAGTAGACATATCGTTTTCATCGAGGATCTGTTTCACCACTCGGCGAATGTCTGAAGGCGAGGCTAATCCTCCTGCCTTGGTGATCTCGAAAAGCGTTTGACCTTCATTCCCGCCAACTCGAGTTTTATTTGGTCCCTTGTCTGTCAAAGCGAATGCGAGGGCAAAAGCGAGTTCATTATCTGAAAGGCGACGGCGGCCGAACTTATCTTCCTCGCCCAAACCAACCTCCAATCGATAAACGGCTTCTGGCTTGAGCATGATTGAAACAAGCATTGACTGAAACCCACGCACGCGACCGGCATTCGCCTGCGCCTTAGCCAGATACCCGATCGCTTGACTAACCTCAGGCTCCGTCGCTTCTCGCCCTAGGATTAGTTTGTACTCAAAATGGATCGCTGCTAGGAGTTGCTCCGCACTTGGCTTGTCAACCCACTCAACGATCGGACGAAACACGTCCGGCACGCGGCGATGCCTCTGCATTATGCCTTCATGATCGCGTTTTGAAATACCAACCGTCTGGTATTCGGCGATCGACTGGCAATTCATCACTAACAACTGCAATGTCGCATCACCCGCGAATTGCCCAGAGGCAAAATCCGAAATCACACCTTTACTTTCATCCAACGCAAAAGGCTGATGCACAGCTCGAACATGGCGCAACCCACCGAGCCCTTCGATCATATGATCGTAAATAAATGGGCTCAATCGCCATAACCTTGGAGGCGACGACGCCGGCTCTTTTTGTGAACCGTTAAAGAGCATTTCATGGTTCAGATGATTTCCGAACTCTGGCGATTGCATTTTATGATCGATCAGCGCTGGAACATTGGCCTTGGCAAATTCGGCACGTATCCAACCCGAAACCATCTGCTTGGCTTTCAGCTGCGGGCGAGGTTTTTTCTTCGGAGGCATCTCGCCTGTCTCCAATTTCTCGAGAACCTTCTGCCAGACATCCACTACGCTTGGTTTCGTGAAATCAAAATGCAGAGGCTCCAAAATAAAGTCCGCCTTGGCGGTCTCCGCATCATGACATTCCAAACAATACTCCCCCAAGAAATCCACCACCACGGGTTCCGTAACAGCTTGGCCAAGTACAACAGCACTCAACCAAGTGATCGATAGAAACACATGGCTAAATCTTCGTTGAATTGAAATAAAGCTCATCATCGAGAGTCACTTGGACAGCGGCGTACTAAATCACCCACCAGAGTATACGTAAACTAATTAAATATAGATCTAAGGTGACTCAGACTCCGCTTCACCAACTCATAGCCAAGGCGAATGGAACATTGAACAAACCATTCTTTTATGCCACACTTACCGCCCTGTATTTCTGGCTGATTTGTTAAGAAATATATCGATAGAAAATTTCAACAGAATTTAAACCACACATAAACAAATGTTATATTTCAGGAAAACAACCATTCTATTGTCGTTGAGCTTCATCATAACGCTACAGGACTCGCTGCAGGCCGCTCAGGAGAAACCGAACATCGTTTACATTATGGTCGATGACATGGGCTACGGCGACACGGGGTGTTACAATCCGAAATCAAAAATCCCCACGCCGAACATCGACTCACTGGCCAATGCCGGAATGCGCTTCACTGATGCTCATTCGCCGGGGGCATTGTGCCATCCTTCGCGGTACGGACTGCTAACCGGGCAGCATCCGTTTCGTGCCAATGTGGAATCGTGGCGCACGCGTGCAGTGATCCGGAATGGTCAGACGACAATCGCTTCGCTGCTACAGTCGAACGGCTACCGAACGGCGATGGTTGGCAAGTGGCATCTCGGTTTCGACGAAAACGGCTACGAAAATCCGCTGCCCGGCGGTCCGGTCGATCGCGGTTTCGACTCGTTTTTCGGAATCCGCGCCTCTACCGACATTCCGCCCTATTTTTACATTCGTGACGACCACGCCGTCGTGCCGCCGAGCGACAGCATCGAGGCGAACAAGAGCGAGGGTTGGTCACCAATTCAGGGCGCCTTCTGGCGAGCGGGTGGAATCGCGCCGGATCTGAAACTGAAGGACGTCCTACCCCGCTTTACCGATGAGGCGATCACCGTCATCGAGGATCATGCCGAGACAAAAAACAAAAAGCCGCTGATGCTGTATCTCGCGTATCCGGCACCGCACACACCCTGGCTGCCGTCAAACAAGTTTCGCAGTAGTAGCAAAGCTGGCATGTACGGCGACTTTTTGGTGATGATGGACGCGATGATCGGGCGTGTGCTAGAGGCGCTCGACAAAGCCGGAATGAACGACGATACGCTGCTGTTTTTCACTTCCGACAACGGCCCGGTCTGGTACGATACTGACGTTCAGCGACTTGACCACGACTCAGTCGGCGGTCTGCGAGGCATGAAAGCCGACGCGTGGGAAGGCGGCCATCGTATGCCATTTATCGTGCGCTGGCCCGGCAAGATTCAAGCCGGATCGGTCAGCGGGCAGACGATCTGTTTTACAGATATGCTAGCGACATTCGCCGCGGTTGTGGATGCTGAGTTACCGCCGGACGCCGGGCCGGACAGCTTCGATATTCTCCCTGTGCTACTGGGCAAACAACCCGAGTCCAAGGCGATTCGAGGGCCGCTCGTGATCCCCGCAAGGCGCGGTATGATGTCGATCCGCTCGGGTCACTGGAAGCTAATCACCGGCCTCGGCTCCGGCGGTTTTTCAAAACCAGCGCAGATCAAGCCCACGCCCGGCGGTCCAAAGGGTCAGCTCTATCATCTCGGCAACGACCTAGCAGAAACCCGCAACCTGTACGCGGAAAAGCCTGAAACCGTGAAATCTCTTCAGAGCAAATTGGCGCAAATTCTGAAACAGACAAAAACACGACCGTAAAATCTCACCCGATCTAAGATCAATAAAATGAAACAACTAAAAATTTATCTTTATTTAATTTTATGCCTATTCTGTGGAGCTATCACTGAATCAAAAGCTGCCAAAACTGACAAGAACCAACCTAATATAATTTACATTATGGTGGACGATGCCGGGTACGGCGACTTTGGCTGCTACGGGCAAAAGCTATTTACCACGCCAAACATCGACCGCATGGCGACCGAGGGAATGCGTTTCACGCAGCATTACTCTGGCAGTACAGTGTGCGCGCCAACCCGCTGTAGCATTATGAACGGCGTACACACTGGTCACGCCTACGTGCGCGGCAACCGCGAAGTGCAACCGGAAGGCCAGGCTCCGATCCCGGCAAACATGATCACCATCCCCAAGCTACTTAAAGAGGCCGGCTATGCCACCGGCATGTTTGGCAAGTGGGGACTCGGTGCGCCAGGGTCGAGCGGTGATCCCGTAAACCAGGGTTGGGACGAGTTTTTTGGCTACAACTGCCAACGCCAAGCACACACGTTTTATCCCAAGCACCTCTGGCACAACGACAACAAGGTGATGCTCGACGGCAAAGCCTATTCGCACGACCTCATTCAAAAACAGGCACTGAAATTCATCCGCGATAACGCGAAGAAACCGTTCTTTGCCTACCTGCCGATCACCATCCCACACGCGGCCATGCAGTGCCCTGAGGAGGATGTCGCTCCTTTCCGAAAAAAGTTTCCGCAATTCGAAGACAAAATAGGCAAGTACGGTCATGGCACAAAGGTGCGTAATCCGGTTGCTGCGTTTGCCGGCATGATGACCCGCATGGACCGTGGCGTCGGCCAAGTACTCGATCTATTGGATGAATTAAAAATCGCCGACAACACTCTCGTGTTGTTCTCCAGCGACAACGGGCCGCACCATGAGGGCGGTCACCAACCAGGATTCTTCAATAGCAACGGGCCGCTGAAAGGCCATAAGCGTGACCTATACGAGGGCGGTATCCGCGTACCGTTAATCGCTTATTGGCCCGGCAGGGTTAAAGCTGGTAGCGTGAACGATCACATTTGTGCTCACTGGGATTTGATGCCAACGTTTTGCGAACTTGCCAAAACATCAACCCCGGCACACACCGACGGTATCTCTTACGTCCCTGCCCTCACCGGTGGCAAACAGAAGAAACACGACTATCTATACTGGGAATTTCACTCATACGGAAACGCACAAGCCATTCGTATGGGCGATTGGAAGGCGATTCGTTTGAAGGTCAAAAACAACCCTAACGCACCGATCCAGCTTTACAATCTCAAGCAGGACATCGGCGAAACCAAAAACATTGCTGCCGCGCATCCGAATGTGGTGAAGCGAATTGCCCCATTGTTCAAGGAGGCTCACGCCCCCTCAGAACGGTTCCCGTTGTTCGCGAAAAAGAGATAGCGCTTGGCCAAAGCAAAAGGACAAGACCCTGAGACTTTCAACTACACCAAAAACAACGATGAAAAAACTAGCCCTTATAGTGTCTGTAATCGCCTCCAGTGTATCAGTTTGTGCTGAAGCGGCCAAACAAGGATCGGACCGACCCAACATCGTTTTGATCATGGCCGATGATATGGGCTATGAAACCTTGTCGGTGAACGGCAGTGAATCCTATAAATCACCAAGTCTAGACAAGTTGGCCGCTCATGGCATTCGTTTCACTAACTGTTTCGCCAACCCGATCTGCACCCCGTCGCGGGTGAAGATCATGACCGGGCTATACAACGTCCGTAACTACGTTGAGTTTGGCCATCTTGATCGCGGACAAACCACCTTTGCTCATCAGCTGAAGGCTGCTGGGTATAAAACCTGCATCGCAGGCAAGTGGCAGTTGGGCAAGGAGACGGACTCACCGCAACACTTCGGTTTTGAGCAGTCCTGCCTCTGGCAGCATACGCGTAGCGGGCGGTCCAAGGAGAATGGTAAGAATGTCGATCGGCGTTTCGTCAATCCTCTACTGGAGTTCAATGGTAAGGAAAAAGACTACGTCAACGGCGAATACGGGCCACAGGTCTGTACCGACTTTATCTGCGACTTCATCGACGAGAACAAGGAAAATCCATTTCTGGTTTATTACCCAATGATACTCACGCACTGCCCCTTCGATCCGACGCCGGATTCCACCGACTGGGATCCGAAGCGACTTGGTTCCACCACCTACAAGGGCGATCGTAACAACCCGCAGCGGCATTTCCGCGACATGGTCGCCTATGCCGACAAGGTCGTCGGGCAAATTGTGGCGCAACTTGAAAAATCCGGCGTCCGCGACAACACGCTGCTGATTTTCACGGGCGACAACGGCACTGACAAGCCGATCGTCACCTCATGGAACGGCACAAAGGTCGCCGGCGACAAGGGCAATATGACCGACGCAGGGACACGCGTGCCACTCATCGCCAGTTGGCCTGCCGGCATCAAGCAACCCGGGCGCGTCGACGACAACCTGGTCGAGTTCTGTGACGTAATGCCAACGCTCTGCGAAGTCACGGGTGCCAAGCTGCCTTCGAACTATCCGGGCGACGGCTCCAGCATCGTTCCTGTACTCCAGAACAATGCGAACGCCCGCAAGAAGGACTGGATTTATATCTGGTACTCGAGGTCAGGTCATTCAGACCAGGGACAGGTCATGGTTCGCAATAAGCAGTATTCCCTCCTGGCCAAAACCGACGGCAGCAACGCCAGGTTGACTCGCTACAAAGGGCCTTTTGACGGCGAGAAACTTGAGGGCTCCACACTTTCGCAACCGGAGAGCGCCATCAAACAACAGTTCGAGGCCACACTCGCACGACTCGCGAAGAGCCGCCTTTTAAGTGTCAGTAATGAGATCCGAGTCAAGATACAGAAGCCCAGGAGAAATAGGAAGTAGGCGTCTGTCCTTCCTTGCGCCAAACCTGTGGCCCAGACAGAGCGGTGGCACTGGCAAACGTTCCTGAATAACGAATAAGAACCATTAAGAAACCCATAACAACCATTCTGCACTCAGTAGTAAGTAGGGCTACTGCCTGCAGTTAACCGAAAGGCATTTACATGACGAATAGATTCCATCTCCTTGCACTGTGCGCGTTTCTTCTGAACGTGCTCCCGGCCTCCGCGTCTCCCGAAATCGCGGGAACGGAGAGCTCGCGGCCCAACATCGTTTACATCATGGCCGATGACCTTGGCTATGGCGACCTGGGTTGCTACGGACAAAAACTCATCCAAACGCCGCACATCGACCGCTTGGCCAAACGCGGCATGCGGTTTACCGATTTTTATGCCGGCTCAACCGTGTGCGCCCCATCGCGGTGCGTGCTGATGACCGGCCTGCACACCGGCCACTGCTACATCCGCGGCAACGGCAAGGACAACCTGAGACCGGAAGACATGACCGTTGCGGAGGTGCTCAAGCGTGCCGATTACGCGACCGGGCAGATCGGCAAATGGGGCCTTGGCCACGAAGGCACGACCGGCCTGCCAACCCGGCAGGGTTTTGACTTTTTTTACGGCTACCTAGACCAGCACCAAGCTCATCTTTACTACCCAACCTTCCTCGTGAAAAACGAGAAGCGGGTCAAGCTGCGCAACATCGTCCCCGACGAGGGTAAATGGGGCCAGGGTGTGGCTAGTAAAAAGATTGATTACAGCCCTGCATTGATGATGAAGGAAACGCTTGGCTTTATCGACTCTCACAAGGACGAGCGTTTTTTTCTGTATCTATCCTACACGCTACCTCACGCCAATAACGAAGCCACTCGCAAAACCGGCGACGGCACGGCGGTGCCGGATCACGGCATTTACAAGGACAAGAAATGGACGAAGCAAAACAAGGGACAGGCCGCGATGGTCACGTACCTCGACCAAATGGTGGGACAAGTGGTCAAGCGACTCGATGATCACGGGCTGAGCAAAAACACGATCATTTTTTTTACATCCGACAACGGCCCGCACAGTGAGGGCGGAAATGATGTCAACTTCTTCGACGCGAACGGCCCTGTGAGCGGCATCAAGCGCGCCATGTACGACGGCGGCATCCGCGTGCCGATGATCGTCCAGTGGCCCGGCCACGTGAAGGCCGGCAGCACGACCGCTCTCATGGCCGGCGCAGTCGATTTCATGGCTACCGCCGCAGAGATTGCCGGCCTGAAACTGAACACGCCCACCGATGGCATCAGTTTTCTGCCCACACTACTTGGCAAGGATGAGCAACAGAAAAAACATGACTACCTCTACTGGGAATTCTATGAGCAAGGCTCCAAGCAGGCCCTGCGCGCCGGCAAATGGAAAGCCGTCCGCCGTCCGATGATCACCGGCCCCATTGAGCTTTACGACTTGTCGGAGGACATCGCCGAGAAAAACGACCTGGCCAAGCGCTACCCGGAAATCGTCTCAAGCTTCGACCTGAAGTTCACCGAGGCGCATGCCCCAAACAAGCGCTGGCGCTCAAGCGGCAAAGCGCGCGAGGCCAAACGCGAACGCTCTGAGGACCGGTAGTTGCAATTAAACACAACCTATCACTCAACCCCGCTTGGCCAAGGCCTTGCGGATCGCGTTGGCCTCAGCAGCGGCATCAAAGTCCGGATTCGCTTTCGTCGGCACCGGCGCCGCGATTTCTTTCCGCCAGGCGGCGAGTAGATTGTGCAACTCCTTCACTTTCGACGGGTTAGCCTTGGCCAAGTTTCGCCGCTCACCGATGTCGTCTTTCAGGTTGTACAACTCGAGTGCGCCATCCTCGAAATACTCGTGCAGCTTCCAGTCACCCAGGCGCACGGCGCTGCATGGTCTCGTGCGGAACAACGGGTCACGCTGCTCCCCGGTCACCTTGTACGCCTGAAGGTACGCCGGGAAATGCCAAAACAACGGCCTCGGCCCAACGCTCTTCGCCTCACCTCTGATCAACGGCAGGATGCTTCGTCCGTCCATCGGCTGATCCGGGCGCTTGGCCTTGGCCAAGTCGAGAAACGTCGGGTAAATATCGACTCCGATAATCGGTTCGGCGGTGGACTGCCCCGCCTTCACCGTGTCTGGCCAGTTCACGAAGAACGGCACCCGGATGCCGCCTTCGTAGTAGTTGCCCTTGTAACCCCAGAGCGGCGCCATGTCTGTCGCCGGCCCGTAGCCGCCGTTGTCGGAGAAAAAGAAAATCACCGTGTTGTCGCGCTGCCCAAGTTTATCGAGCTTAGCAATGATTTTGCCGACTCCCTCGTCCACCGACTGGATCATCGCCGCCATCGTCGCGTGCTGGTGCAACTTGCCCGGGCGCTTGGCCTCGTACTTGGTGATGATCTTCCGTTTGGCCTGAATCGGCGTATGCACAGCGTAATGCGCGAGGTACGCGCACCACGGTTTCGTTTTGCTGCCCTCGATGAACTCGATGGTTTTTTCCGTGAGTACGTCGGCGAGATACTGCCCGTTCGGACCAAAGTGACCCCGAAAACCGGGCAGCTTGGTGTGATCCACCTCCACGTCGAACCCCTGCTCCCCCGGTGTTGTGCCGAGATGCCACTTGCCAAACATGCCTGTGCGATAGCCGGCCTGCTGCAACGACTCCGCCCACGTGACGATGCCCGGCCGGAGCGTCCTCGTCCCGGCGATGTGCTCCAACCGACGATGCTTGGCTAAACCCCGGGGCTTGGTGCCAACGTTGAAAATCTCATGGCGCGGCGTGTATTGCCCCGACAACAAGCAGGCCCGGGCCGGTGCACAGTTGGCCGAGCAGGAATAAGCATCGGTAAAAACCATCCCGCCCTTGGCCAAGCGATCAATGTTCGGCGTCTCGTAAAAGTCCGACCCCATGTAGCCGGTGTCCCGCCAGCCGAAGTCGTCGAGGAAAATGAACAAAATATTCGGCCGCTGCTCCGCTTGGGCAGCCAAGCCAAGCGCCAGCACTGTAATCGTCAGAAGTCGTTTTCTCATGGTTAATTATTCTTGGGGCGCAGCATCCTTGCGTCCACATCTTTTCGCCACTCACGCAGTTTTGCCAGTAACTTCGCTGCCTTCTTCGGCCGGACTCGTGCCAGGTCGTTTTGCTCGCCGATATCTTCCTTAAGGTTGAAAAGTTGCACGGTATTGTTCTCGAAGTACTCCAAAAGCTTGTAGTCGCCTTCGCGGATTGCGCCGCCGGGGCTTTGCATGCCATGATTGCTGTAATGGGGGAAATGCCAGTAGATCGGGCCTCGCTCGAACGACTTGCCCTGCAGGGCAGGGGCGAAACTCTTCCCGTCCTTGTGCTGAGCGGGCTTTGCGGGCAAACCGACCATTTTCAGTATGCTTGGATAAAAGTCCGGGCTAATGACCGGCTCCTCGCAAATCACCCCTGCCCTGCCCTTGCCGGGCCACTTCACGATCATGGGCACGCGAATGCCACCCTCGTACAACCAGCCCTTGGCCCCTCGGAGAGGCAGGTTGGAGGTCGCGTAGGCCCGATCGAGTTGATTCTGCTGAACGACCCGAGTGGGGTTCCCGAAATTCCCTGCCGACATCCCTCCGTTGTCGGAGTAAAAGATGACGATGGTGTTGTCCGTCTGGCCCATTTCGTCGAGCTTTTCCAGCACGCGACCCAAGCTCTCATCCACCGACTCCACCATGGCCGCGAACTCGACGTTGTCCTGGCGCTGCTTGATCTTGATCGTGCGCTGCGGCAGCACCTTGTGACCTTGATGCGAAGACTTGCCCAAAAGATCCGTCAATTTCCCGCGCGACAGCGGGGCCTTGTCGTCCGGGTTGCCCTCGAGGATGAAAGGCGGCCCCTCAAGTGGCGGTAATGTCGCCAGCTTGACGCGATACTTGTCGACCAAGTCCTTGCGCCCTTGGATCGGGTCATGGACCGAGAAGTGGGAGAGATAGAGGAAAAAAGGCTTATCCTTGCTCTGCCCCATGAAATCCAGTGCCATGGAAGTCAGGCGATCGGTAAGGTACTCGTCCTTCTTGCCCTTGAACTTCAGACCCTCCATCCTGTAAGGCGGGTGGTATCCTCCCTTCGGGCAGCACCCGTTCCACTTTGGGACTTGAACGTCAAACCCCTGATTCAGCGGCCCCTCCCCGGCATTGCCAAGATGCCATTTACCAAAGATTCCCGTACGGTAGCCCTTTGACTTGAGGGCTTCCGCCAAGGTGGTCTCCTCCAAAGGCAAAGCCTGAAGTTTCTCGGCGCTGAGGAAACGCTGGAAATCAAATTCCCGGCGGCCCGAGAGCCAATCGGTAAGGCCCAGTCGACCCGGGTACTTGCCGGTCATGATGCTTGCTCGCGTGGGCGAACAGACGTGGCAGGCCGCGTAGGCGTTCGTAAAGCGAACCCCCTGCTTGGCGAAACGATCAATGTTCGGCGTCTCGTAGAAGGAACTGCCAAAACAGGCGACGTCCCGCCAGCCCATGTCATCGACCAGAAATAGGACTACATTGGGATGCCCCGCCGTGCTTGACTGCGCCAAACCAAGCGTAAAACAAAAGGCAGTTGAAAACAGTCTCATCACGGAAGCCGAAATAATGCCAAAACCCCAAACCGGTGGCAATCCCACAGGCAAGTCAACGGCGTGAGCGAGTCTTCGGAGAAGGATGCTTGGACAGGATAGTTTTAAGTCGTTTTGCGATCTTTGGCCTGTCGGCATATTGGTTTTGGGTTTCCCACGGGTCGGCCTTGTAGTCGTACAACTCGTAATCGACTCCCGCGTTCGGGTCACTGTGGTTCTTCCACTCGACCAGCCTGTAACGCTGCGTGCGGATAGCACGCCCCAGCTTTTTCCCGCGCGGGTAGGCGTGAAAGGCGTGGTCGCGAACGCGCGCATTCGGGTTCTTCAACACCGGCACAAGGCTGACGCCGTCAATCGGCTGCGGGCCACTCGGCGCGGGCAGGCCGGCCAACTCGGCCAGCGTTGGGTAAAGGTCGACCGTCTCAGCGAGTTGCTCGGTCGCACTGCCCGGCTTGGCCAAGCCCGGCGCGATGACGATGATTGGGATGCGGTTGGCCTGCTCGAAGTTGGTGTGCTTGGTCCAGATGCCCAGGTCGCCCAGGTGCCAGCCGTGGTCGCCCCACAAAACGAGGATCGTGTTGTCCGCCAAGCCGAGTTCGCCAAGCGCTTGGGTCACTTTACCAATCTGCGCATCCACATAGCTGGTGCTCGCATAGTAACCGTGAATGAGCTTGCGGGTGAGTTCTTCATCAATCTCACCATTGGACGGGACCGGCTTGAATGCCGCGATCTCGCCGCCGCGCTTGAGGGCGACTTTCGGCGCATCTTTCGGGAACGCCTTGTTGACTGGCATCGGCAGCTTGGCCGAGGCGTGCATGTCCCAATATTTCTTTGGCGCTGAGAAAGGCAGGTGCGGTCGCACAAAACCGGCAGTGATGAAGAACGGCGTGCCGCTGTTGGCCAAGCGCTGCTTGGCGGCCTTGAGGCGCTTGACAATCTCGCCGGCGACGCGGCCGTCGGCATAGTCAGCGTCGTTTGCCATCGGCGACTCATACGCCGCGCCACGAGGCAGCGAACGGATTTGCCCAAGCTTTTGGTTTGTGAACAGCGCCTCCTCGCGGGTGAGCTTGCCGCCGTCGGTACTCTCAGGATCGAGGTACTCGATCACCTTGTCATGAAAATGCGGGACACTAAACGACTCGGGATCACCCTGGTTGCCGTGGCCAATGTGGAACACTTTGCCAAGCGATTCGGTGCGGTAACCGTGTTTGGCGAAATACTGAGGCATCGTGACGGCACCAGGCCAGGCTTTGCGCAAATGGCTGCCAAGCCCGTACAGGCCGGTTGATGTCGAATGCGCCCCGAGCATCAGCGTAAACCGCGACGGCGCACAGACCGCCTGGTTGCAGTACGCCATGTCGAACCGCATGCCGCGCCTAGCCAAGGCGTCCATGTTTGGGGTTATAGCCGCATTATCGCCGTAGCACCCCATCGCCGGTTTCAAGTCGTCGACGAGGATCAATAGTACGTTCGGCTTCTGTGCCGCCTGGACTGCGGCAAAACCAAGCGCAGTGACCAGTTCCAAAATCAAAATCCGGTTCATTTCTACTTTTCGCTATGAGACCAACAATCGGTTGTCGCGCGGGTATGCTCTTGATAGCTTGCCCCTTTCAACCGACGCAGAGAACTGGGATAGTCAATGGAAGTCACAGAAGCAATTCGAAACCGTAAATCCGCCCGGGCGTTTCTCGATAAGGCGGTTCCGGACGAGGTCGTCACCGAGATATTGGAATGCGCCCGGTGGGCACCGTCTGGAGCCAACACCCAGCCGTGGTATGTGGCTGTGCTTACCGGCGAAACCAAGCGGCGACTCGGCGACGCCATGGCCAAGCGGCGTACCAGCGGCGAAAAACCCCGCCCGGATTACAATTACTACCCGACGAAAAGCGAGGAGCCGTACATCTCACGCAAACACGCCTGCGCCCACGCCCTCTACTCCGCGCTGGGAATCGAGCGCAAAGACATAGAGCAGCGCAAGATGCAGTGGATAAAGAATTACCACCACTTCGGCGCGCCAGTTGCCCTGCTTTTTTTCATCGATACGATTCTCGAGAAAGGCTCGTGGGTGGACACCGGGATGTTCGTCCAAAACGTCATGCTCGCCGCTCGCGGCCATGGACTCGAGACCTGCCCGCAAGCCGCCCTCGCCGAGTACCCCGATGTCGCCCGGGATCTGCTGAACATTCCCAAAAGCAAAAAACTTATTTGCGGCGTGGCGCTTGGCTATGCGGACTACGACGATCCGTCATACCAATACCGCACCGACCGCGAGCCAGTCGAGAGCTTCACCCAATGGTATCGCTAAAAAGAGTTGTCCCGATTGCATCCGCTTGGTCGTTGTTCACCGTGCTACAACCGGCTAGCCTTGGGCAAAATTCCCTGTCTGTCTCCACGCCCGAGGCCGACAACTCAGTGAAAGCTGAACTGGCTTCGTTTGCGGTGGACAAGGAGTTACAGGTCAACTTATTCGCCGATGAATCGATGGGCATAGCCAATCCCGTTTGCATGCGGTGGGACGCGCGCGGGCGGTTGTGGGTGCTGTGCACGTGGGCGTATCCTCAGCTCAAACCGGGCGTAAAGCCGAATGACAAGCTACTCATTCTCGAAGACACCAACGGCGACGCGAAGGCGGATGAAGTTTTCACCTACACCGATGGACTCAATATGCCCACCGGGTTTGCGCTCGGCCATGGCGGCGCGTACATCGGCAACGGGCGCGAGTTGCTGCACGTGCGCGATACGACCGGCGACGGCAAAGCGGACAAACGCGTAGTGCTTTTCAGCGGCTTTGGGACGGGCGACACTCATCAAACAATCAACTCCTTCGCGTGGAGTCCCGGCGGCGAATTGTTTTTCAGCCAAGGGCTGCACTGCTTCTCGCGTGTGCAAACGCCGTGGGGCATTCGCAAGCTGGACGAGCACGGCTCATGGCGACTGCGACCGCTGCGCCGCCAACTGCACGCGCACCGGCGCACCTCCGGTGGCGGCAATCCGTGGGGGTTTGCGTTTGGGGATTGGGGCGAGCCGTTTATTAAAAGCAACGGCCCGGGCGTCAGCGAACTGCTGCCGGGGATGGTGGCCAGCGAACAAATCGTGGGCGATTACTGGGGCGGTGCGGTGCAAATTGGCGCCACGAAAATTAAATCGATGATTATCGAAATTGTCGACACGCCGGTGTTGCCCAAGGATTTTCAGGGAGACTTCTTGATTGCCGGTTATTTTGCGCGCAACATCGCCCGGCTCCGCCCCACCGTGAACGGCGCAGGCCACAAGCTGCAAACGCTAGCGCCCGTTCTCACTTCCACCCACAACGCCTTTCGCCCCGTGGACCTCAACACCGGCCCGGATGGTGCGCTGTACGTTGCCGACTGGTTTAACCCCATCATCGGCCATTACCAAGCCTCGCTGCGACATCCGGATCGCGACAAAAAGCACGGCCGCATTTGGCGCATCACGACCAAGGGCCAGCCGCTGCTCAAGCCGCCGGCGTTGGACAAAATGAATGCCGCGCAATTATGTAATCAACTTTCCGCGCCCCTGCGTCGCACGCGCAAACTGGCCAAGCTGCGCCTGATGGATTTGCCGAAGGCCAAGGCCATAGCCGCCACGCAACAATGGGTCGACGCGCTGAAGCCCACCGACCCCGCGCTCGAAACCAAACTATTCGAAGCCATCGGCGTGTTTGAATCGCACGAAGTGGTGGACCGCCCCTTGCTCGAGCGCTTGCTCACCTCGAAGGATTACCGTGCGCGCGCTTATGCCACGCGAGTGGTTGGGCGCTGGCACGACCGTTTAAAAAATCCGCTTGCACTTTTGCGCCGCAGCGCGACCGATGAACATTCGCGCGTGCGACTGGAAGCAATCGTGGCCGCGAGCGATGTGCGTGAGGCGGAATCCATCGCCATCGCCGCGCAAGCCGCCGATGGCTCGGCGGATCGCTTTATCACCTTCGCCTTCAAAAACGCCGTCCACGCCCTCGCCAGCGAATGGAAGCCCGCGTTATTGGCGGGCAAACTGGATTTTGCCAAACCGGCGCATCTGTTAAGCGTCGTGCGCGAAGGCGGCGGCAACGAAGTCGCCAGCGTGGTGCGCAAAAAACTGGCCGACCCCGCGCTGTCCACTGCTCACAAACTTATTCTCGCGGAATTGCTCGCCCAGATCGGCAACAGCGCCGATGCCGCGCTGGCGCTGGAGTTGGCTTCAATCCATCCAACCATCCTGCACGCGTTGGTGAACGCCGCCCGCGAACGCAATTTGCAAGCACCCGCCAATGCGGCGGAATTACTCAGCGTGCCATTGAAGACTACCGCGACACGCGCCGGAGCGGTCCAATTAATTGGCGCGTGGAAACTTAACGCGCATGCGGAGTCCATCCGCGCGTTGGCCACCGGCCAAACGGAACCGCTCGCCGTGCGGGTGGCCGCTGCAGTGGCGTTGGGGCAGTTGAAAATCCCGCAGGCGCTGGAAACGCTGGCGTCGTTGGTGACGGTGAATGGCGCAGCGGATTTGCGCGTGGCGGCCTTGGGCAGTTTGGCCAAGCACGACGTGGCTCGCGCGGCGCAATTGACGGCGCGGCTGTCAGGCCAAGTGAAGCCGGATGAATTGGGGCCGGTCTTGGCCGCGTTGTTGCAACGCAACGCCGGCGCGGATGCGATGGCTCGCGCGCTTGGCCAAGCGGAGGTTTCGGCGGATACCGCGAAGTTGATACTGCGCTGGCTCAACGCGGCAGGGCGAGCAGAGCCAAAGTTAAACTTAGTTTTAAATAAACTCATCGGCGTGCAATCGGTCACACCGGTTTACAGTGCGGACTTTGTGGGAGCGTTGGTCAAGGAAGCACTGGCGAAGGGTGATGCGGTGAATGGCAAAAAGGTTTTCCAACTGCCGCTGGCCAGTTGCACGGCGTGCCACGCGGTGGACGGCGTGCGCGGTGCGGTGACTTCGGTGAAAGGCCCGAACCTCTCGGCAGTGGCGGCGGGGTTGCCGATGGATCTTTTGGTGGAAAGCGTGCTGTGGCCCGCACGGCAAATCAAGGAAGGTTACGACGCCACCACGGTGATCACGAAAGACGGCCGCGTGCTGAGCGGCTTCGCCCACAGCGAAGACAAAACCGTTCTTCGCGTGCGCGACCTGGCCACCGGCAAAATCGCACCCGTTCAAACCGCCAACATCAAGCAACGCACCCGCAACGGCACCGTGATGCCTCCGGGCCTTACCGCCAGCCTCACACGCGCTGAACTGCGCGATCTCATTAAATATTTATCCACCCTGAAAACCACCGGCGAACTGAAGTGACGCCTGGCTAAAAACTTTGCTAATAAAAAAGAAATGAAAGACAGAAGTCCTTTTACCTTCGGATTGATTGCAACATTGTTAGCCCTGAACACAACGACTCTGCCTCGCGCGAATGAGTTGCCTTTCGAGTTGCTGAAGACCCCCGCTACAAAAGGATCGATGGCACCCAATCTGTGTTCGTTTGGCGATCACTTTGCTCTGAGTTGGATTGACCGCAAAAGCAAAGGCGCGACGAGCGTGCGCATTGCCGGTTGGAACGGCAACGCCTTTGGCGAAGCGAGCACGGTCGCGACATCCAAGCAGATGTTTGCCAACTGGGCTGACATTCCGTCGGTCATCGAGGCTCCGTCGGGTGCTCTCTATGCGCACTGGCTCGATCGCATCAGCGGCGAAACCTACGCCTACGGCATCCGCATAGTGCGCTCGACTGACCGCGGCAATAGCTGGAACCCGATGGGCTGGCTGCACAACGATACCAGCCCGACGGAGCACGGTTTTGCTTCCTTCATCCCTGAAGGCAAACGGGTGCGCGCCTTCTGGCTGGACGGCCGTGCGATGTTGAAAGAGGGCGGCAAGATGATGCTGCGCACCGCCATCCTCGACGGCGAGAAAATCAAGGACGAGCGCGTTCTCGATGACGACGTCTGCACCTGCTGCCCCACCTCGGCCGCGCAAATGGCCACCGGCCCGATGGTCGTTTATCGCGATCGCTCGCCCAAGGAAATCCGCGACATCGGCTTCACACACAGGAATGATGCCGGATGGAGCAAGCCGTCAACCGTTCACACGGACAATTGGTTCTTTCCCGGCTGCCCAGTCAACGGTCCGAGCATCGCCTCTCACGGGAATCTCGTCGCCATCAGCCGTTTCACAGTCACTAACAACAAGGCGCAGGTGATTCTTCGATTATCGAAAAGCGGCAAAATGAAATTTGGAAAAGAAATCGTGCTCGACCAAGACAGTCCCGTCGGACGCTGCGCCACCGTCTTCACCAAGGATGCGGTGTTCACTGTGTGGATTGGCCGCGAAGGAAAGCAAACCGCGCTTCAAATGGCACAGGTTTCCCCAGGCGGAATAATCGAGCGGCGAACAACGCTCGCACCCATCAACAGCAACCGCTCCAGCGGCATGCCCCGCGCCGTCGTCAGCGGTGGTTATTTATGGGTCACTTGGACCGGCGAGAACCGCGTGCGCTTGGGCCGTTTGAAAATCGGAGCTTAAAATGTTCAGAAAACTATTAATCACATGGGCCGTCAGTATCTCGATGCTCTTCACGGCCGGTCTCGCGTTCGCAGGAGAAGGAACTGGCACTCCGAACATCCTCGTGATTCTGGCCGATGATTTGGGTTACGGCGACGTCGGTTGCTACAACCCGGAATCCAAAGTGCCCACACCGAATTTGGATCGCTTGGCCAAGGATGGGATGCGCTTTACCGACGCGCACAGTCCGTCGACGGTGTGCACGCCCACGCGTTACAGCCTGCTCACGGGACGGATGGCGTTTCGTACGGGGATGCGCGGTGTTTTCACCGGTGCGGGCGGCCCATGCATGATTGAGAAAGGACGCCTATCAATTGGCGGCATGCTGAAAAACCAAGGCTACACCACCGCGCTCTTCGGTAAATGGCACGTGGGCATGACCTTCTTTGACAAGGAGGGCACACCCATCAACCAAAATGGCCTACCCGCAGTGAAACGAATCGATTACAGCCGGGCCATTCCCGATGCACCTATCCACCGAGGCTTCGATTATTTCTTCGGGACCGTGTGCTGTCCCACCACCGACTGGCTCTACGCCTTTGTTGATGGAGATCGTATACCCGTGCCTCCCACTCACATTGTCGATCGCACGCCACTCCCGAAGCATCCTTACTCAAACGACAACCGCCCGGGCATGATTGCGCCGGGCTTTGATCTGGAGGAAGTGGACATGGTTTTCCTCGAGCGGAGCCTGAAGTTTCTGGATAACCACGCCAAGCAATCGCCCAAGAAACCGTTCTTTCTCTTTCACTCCATGCAGGCTGTGCATCTGCCCTCATTCCCCGGCGATGCCTTCAAGGGCAAAACCAAGGCGGGACCACACGGCGATTTTATTTTCGAAATGGACTTTGTAGTGGGTGAACTCATGAAGTCGCTTAAAAAACATGGTATGGCAGACAACACACTGGTCATCTTCACGAGTGACAACGGCCCTGAAGTGCCAACCTCCATTTCCATGCGGCATGATCACAACCACAACGGTGCCCGCCCATGGCGTGGCGTAAAGCGCGATCAGTGGGAAGGCGGTCACCGCGTTCCTTTTATCGCCCGTTGGCCCGGCAAGATCAAACCCGACAGCACGTCTGACCAGACTATTTGCCTCACGGACATCATGGCCACAGCCGCCGCAATCACCGGCGCGAAAATTCCCAATAACACCGCCGAAGACAGCTACAATATTTTATCCGCGCTTCTTGGCAAAGACACCAAACCCATTCGTAACTATACCTTGCACCAAACTATCAGCCTCGCCATGGCCATTCGGCGCGGCCAATGGAAGTACCTCGATCACAAAGGCTCCGGCGGCAACAACTATGGCCGCGAAGGCAGATGGGGCATGAAACAATACGCATTACCCGAGAAATCTCCGAACGCTCCCGGCCAATTGTATGATCTGGCAAATGATCCGGGCGAAACCACCAATCTTTACTTCAAGTATCCCGAGATTGTTAGGGAACTAAAAGAGAAGCTGAATGAGTTCAAAAAAAACGGTCGCAGCGCTCCAAAACGATGATTGTTGCTTCAAGTTTTTGACCATGGCAAAAATGAAAAAACGATTCACCCACACCCTCTGTTTATTTGCTCTCGCAACTTCCTCCACGGGACAAGCCACAACGCCGCGTGTGGATGACACATTTTTCACCGGCAATGACCTAAATGATTGGTCGACTTCGCAGCCGAAATATTGGTCGGTGAAAGGTGGTATGATTGTCGGGCACTCGGCGGCAAAGGTGCCGAAGAATGAATTCCTTTGGTCGGACGTGACGGTGAAGGATTTTTATTTATCGGTGGACGTGAAGCTCACACCGGACAACCGCAATGCGGGCATTCAGTTTCGCTCGAAGAAGGTGGATGCCGACGGGCAGGCGCTTGGTTATCAGGCCGATGTGGGCGCGGGCGTATGGGGCAAACTCTACCACGAACACGGACGCGGCAAATTGGACTGGAACGATCGGGCCGCCAAGGCCGTTAAACGAGATGACTGGAACCGCTACGAAATACTGGCGGTCGGGCACAAGATTTGGACGGCCATCAACGGCACCCTGTGCGTCGCGTTAGAAGATCCCAAAGGCGAGTTGTCCGGAAAAATAGCTTTCCAGGTTCATTCCGGTCCGCCGCAAACCGTGCATTACCGCCCGGTAAAACTCGTCCACGACCCCAAGCTCGAACTGGCCGGCCTAAACAAAAAGCAACTACTCGAGGCGTTAGCAAAAAAGGTAGTCAAAGAAGGCAAACCGCAGCCCAAACCGGGCTGGACTCCACAAGTGACCGCGTGGCGCGCGAAGCTTGATTCCAACGATCCCGGCATGATTGGCAAATGGTTCGCGACCGTGTTTGACGATACCAAGTGGAAGACGATGAAGCTTCCGGCTTTCTACGAGACCGAGGGACTGCCTGGTCACGACGGCACTGTGTGGTTTCGGCGGGATGTTGAGATTCCCGACGCGCACGCCGGAAAACCGCGCACGCTCGAACTTGGGGCGATTGATGACATGGACATGACCTGGTTCAATGGCATACAGGTCGGCGGCATCGAGGATCCAGGCTACTGGACTGCGCCCCGTAAATACACTGTGCCTGGAAAACTCGTGAAAACCGGTCGCAACGTCATCACGGTGCGGGTCATCGATCATGGCTGGAGCGGTGGAATGAACGGACCGGCGGCTAGCATGAAATTGACGAAACAGGGGGAGAAACCCATCGCCTTGACTGGCGAGTGGCGGTATAGCCCGGGCATCACGCTGAAAGCGCTCGGGCTCGGGGCACTAGCCAATCCCACGCCATCCAGTCCGAAACCGCCTCTACCACCCGCTCCAGCATTGATCCGGCCCTTGGCCAAGCCGGCCAAGCCGTTTCCGGGGTTCCGTAACGGATTCGAAATCGACGGCGACGCCAACATTGTGATCGTCGGCTCTACCAACGCCGCCGAGAGTCAGCGGTACGGCTATCTCGAGACGCTGCTGACTGCTGGCAATCCTACTCAGCGCCTGGCTATTCGTAATATGGCTTGGCCAGCTGACACGGTTTACCGACAGCAACGGCCGCGTAATTTTTTTGGAATCGTCAAACCAAGCTACGGCGAGGCGGATCGCCGCAAACCACTCCCCGCGAACATCGTGTTTCTCTGGCTTGGCCAAGCGGAGTCACTCGATGGCGACGCCAAGCTGAACGACTTCGCAAGAGCATACGAGCAAACCATCGAGCAACTTACCAGCCGAACCAGCCGCTTGGTTTTGCTCACGCCGGTGCCGTTTGCTGATCCGCTTGGCCTTAGCTTTGATGTTGAAGGTCGTAACGCCCATCTCCAGCAATATGCCGCCGCCATCCGTCGGCTTGGCCAAGCGCGCAAATTGCCGGTTGTCGATCTCACCACAGCCCTGCTTGGCCAAACGGCCACGCGCGACGGTGTCACGCTTTCGCAAAACGGCCAATGGCTCGCCGCAAAAACCATCGCCACGCAACTTGGCCTGAATTCCAGTATCAGCATTGCGCCGACCGGCGAACTGTTTCCGGTTCCCGCCGAGGAATTGCGGCAGGCTGTCCTTCAAAAAAACAGGTTGTGGCAGCAGTTCTGGCTGCCGACCAATTGGGCCTTCCTCTACGGCAACCGTCAACAAACCGCCAGCAGCCGCGACCACCGTGACGCCGGCTTCCGTTGGTTCCCCGAGGAGGTGCAGTCCATTGTTCCGCAACTGGAACAGATGGACAGTCTGATTCAGGCAAAAGCCCGGCAGGTCATCCGGAAATAAACGAGGCCGCCCAAGTGGGTCAAGCGGCACGACAGAGAAGGAGGTCAGGTACGGGTTTCGGTCACCCCCCCCGATTCACACGACCATCATTGTTGCCAGAAGACCAGTATATGCAACGCCGCAGGTACTAAAATCGAATAATGGCCAAGGCGATTCGCAGCCAAACCCATAACCTCAAGGAGCGCGCACAGACATCAACTATCTAGCTTACTAAATAAAAAGAGGCCGGGCACTTGGCCCGGCCTCTGGTGTGTGTTCTCTTCTTTGGTTAATCAACCAAATTACTCGTTCACTGCGCGGCCGTACTGCATCGCCTCGCTGGCAGGGATAATCTGCGGACTCACCGCTCCCTCAACATCGGCCCACGGACCGTTGACGGTCGCCGCTCCTTGCAGTTTGCCCTCATACGTCACGGTCACCGTGCCGTCACCGTTATTCACGATGCTCAACGCAGGCGCAGTCGGCTCGGCGATCTCTCCAGGTTCTACGAAATCCGGAATAGTCACGGATGCCTTTGTTACATCGGATCCAGCAATACCTTTTTCGTAGATTGACTCGATCTCCTCAGCACTTCTTGAGGTGTGCCACAAGGCTAAATCATCAAGAGTTCCAGAGAATGCCTGAGGGTTTGCTTCATCCATTGCAAAGTAAGGATCTTCACCTTCCTCCTGAACCAATGTGAGGTTCGCGCCAATAGCCAACCAGTCCTCCGTTGATCCATTAATTCTATCCAAATAATCGGCCACTCCGATTAATTTGCCATTCTTGTATAACCTTAGCTGACCTCCATCTACAGTCAGTGCAACATGAACCCACTCGTCTAGAGCTAGCGCTTCGGTGTCGACTATGTTCATCACATTGGGTCCTGCTGAAATGGCACAGCCCAAAACCGGCTCTCCATCGAGATTGTTCGTTATTGTAATTTGAAACTGGTTTTCAGTTACAATACTAACGGCTGATCCATTTCTCACAACAACGGCCGATTCACCATCTATTCCCGGAGTATTTAACCAAAGAGAAACCGTTCCGTTGTCATTGATCTTGGGATAATTATCCAAAACTCCGAAAGCGTAAGTCTCACTTTCAGCGCCATTAATCAGTATTCCGTTCCCGACAAGTCCTTCCGCACCAATTGGCTCCTCGTTCGGGTCACCGTAATCATCATAAATAGTTGCTGTATCAGTACCCGAACCAGAATTTGAACTCGTTGTTCCACTGGTTTCGTCGAACTTCAGGTGAACAACCAAGTCATCTGACATCGTGGCTCCACTGGAAACCATCGAAAGTTTAGCTTTTGATGTGATAACGCTCCCCGCTTCATTAAAAATAGCCAAACTATAAAAGCCCTCTTCGGCTTCCGATAGACCATTGACAACTATAGTCCCTGTCGTTGCGCCACTAATTTTTCCGCCATCAGGGATGGCAGCACCGTTCTTAAGCCACTGGTAGGTCAACCCCTCGCCAGTTGCTGCAACTGAGATCGAAGCTGCACTTCCCTCCTGAGCGATAGTTGGTGTCGGATTAGACGTGACTGAGGGGGGATCGATTGACAATGCCGGATTATTCAAGATCAACTGAACAGCATTGACAGCAACACCCCTATCAAAACCAGTTGTTGTTGTGCCCCACTCAAGCCGAACATAACCTTCAACTGGTTTTACATTATCAAATCTCACATAGTTTGATAGTGTCCTATTGTTTGAATCTTCACTCGAGCCACGGAAAAACCGCTGAATGGGATTATATTGATCCGCATTCATCTGATCGGTGTAAATTACGCGATCTGAGTCCTCCTCTTCCCCTACAACCTTGTAGTATTGGTTTTGAAACTGAAGTGGAATTCCGACCGTATAGACGATCAGGGTGTGATTTCCATCTGGAATCTCCTGGAATTCTATATGCGAATCGCCTCCCCGCCCTACCAGTGTTCCATTAAGTAATCTCTGAGTCGGATTTGCATCACCTGTTCCAGCACCCCAATTGCCCGCAGAAGCAAAATCGACTGTAATTTCATAGTCTTCAACTCCCAAGGCATCTTTACCAAGACTATCCAGCAGCACCTCCTCATTATTTCCGGTATTGTTCGCAATATTATTCCAATATGCCTGAAGCTGAACTCCAGCTATATCTGTCGGAATTGAGGCAGTTGGAGCACCATTGGCACCTCCACCATTAAAGTTAAGACCGATGCTAACCGGGTGAGCGCTCGGATCATGGATGGTCGCCACTACCTCACTACTCATTTCACATCCCACTATCTGAACGGAATACTTGTCAGATGCATTTCCTGCATTAACCGCTTCAGTTGTGTAACTGGTCGAAACCGCCCCAGCAATTGCCTCTCCATTCTTGTGCCACTGCAGCGGCCATGGACCGTTAACTTCAACCAAGAACGTGGCCGGTTCACCGTCCAGTACAAAAGCGTTAACCGGTTGCCGCTTGAATGCGGCCAAATCGCAATCAACAGTTGTTGTGGCTGCTAAAAACTCCACCTCAGCGATTTGCATACAGCAAGTGCTCGGCCCTTGCGTATCTACTGCAGTCCACCTGTAACTGGTGTAAGATTTGTCGTTTGCAAAATAAAATTCTTGGTTTGTGAAACGATCTTCAATTGCTGGAATGTCATCAATCTGGATAATCTGTGTCCAGCTAGCACCGTCATCCCAACCAGAAACAACATCATTTGTTCCCTCAATTAATAGGACCTTTACATCTCTGTCAGGTCCATCATTTGCGGTCTGCATAGATACTCCTGTAATTGTCGTAGCGCCAATTCCTGGAGTAACCACAAAACCTGAGGGAACACTATTCTTCCCATCAAAGTTCAAGTATTTTGTGGGTTGGCCATCGATTGCGTTTGCAACACCCTCAGAACCGGGGCTGTTAGCTGAACTTGCGAATACTGCATCACCTGGTGATGTAACATCCTTTGGAGCAGCTCCACCCAGCAGTTCTACTTCTGCGATCTGCATACAGCAGGTACTCGGCCCCTGCGTGTCAACCGCTATCCACCTGTAATGCTTGAAAGCCCAAACATTATCAAACATGAGCACTTGAGACTGAAAACGACCCGTGTAAGCAGGAACATTCATCTCTGTGATCAATTGCCAATTCCCAGAATCGTAGTCTGCAATTTCGTTATCATTGGATCCCTCAATCCTAACAACTTTCACATCACGATCCGGGCCATCGTTTGCTGATTGCATATGCACACCAGTAATAACAGTCTTTCCAATCGAAGGGGTCACTACGAAACCGGATGGCACACTGTTTTTACCGTCAAAATTCAAATACTTCGTCGGCTGTCCATCGATCGCATTAGCTACGCCTTCAGAACCCGGACTATTGGCAGAAGATGCAATCAAGGCATCTCCAGGGCTTGTGACATCAGACGGAGGAACCGCCCCAAGTAGTTCGACCTCAGCGATCTGCAAGCAGCAAGTACTAGGTCCTTGTGTATCCAATACAACCCAACGGTAGTGTTTAAATGCTCGATCATTTTCAAAAAACAATTCTTTTGTTTGAAAACGACCTGTCCATGCAGGGATATCATCTATTTGAGTGATTAACTGCCAATTACCCTCATCATATGCTGTTATCTCATTGTCATTGGACCCTTCAAGTGTAATCGACTTCGGGTCCCGATCTGGGCCATCATTTGCTGACTGCAAGGCCATTCCTGTCACATAGGTCATACCCAGTGAAGGTGTAACAACAAATCCTGATGGTTGACTGTCTTTACCATCAAAATTCAAATACTTGGTTGGTTGCCCATCAATTGCATTGGCAACCCCTTCAGAACCCGGACTATTTGCCGAAGATGCTATGATAGCATCACCTGGCTGCGTTACATCAGTCGGCCCAGAGTAAACACTTCCCAAAAAGCCAACCTCTGCGATTTGCATACAACAAGTACTTGGGCCCTGAGTATCGACCACCGTCCAGCGGTAGTGCATGAAACCTTTTTTATTCTCAAAACTAAACGTCTGAGTTGTAAAACGATCCTCAATTGCAGGGATATCATCTAACTGAACGATCAACTCCCAGTTACCTGCATCCCATGCGGTTGCCTCTGCATCATTAGCCCCTTCGAGTGTAACCACCTTGACATCACGATCCGGCCCATCATTCGCCGTCTGCATCGAAAGGCCAGTAACAAGTGTTTTGCCCAAAGAAGGGGAAACGATAAACCCAGAGGGGTTTCCATCTTTACCGTCAAAATTCAGGTATTTTGTGGGTTTCCCATCAATTGCATTCGCTACACCCTCGGATCCGGGACTGTTTGCAGAAGAGGCAATGACCGGATCTCCCGGTTGGGCTACGCTCTGAGCGTAGGTGACAGAACTGGCAGCCAAAAAGCTGCTCACCAATACGGTTTGTAATAGACGTTTCATGCTATTATTAATTAATAAAATAACTACACAGTTGGCAAAGAAGTTTTTACTTTGCAGCATGATATAGCTCAGTCAAGTGCTTTAATTAATAAAAAAAGAAGAATAAAGAGATGAAAAAAAGAAAAAACAACCTAAAATGTGTAAATGAAGCACAGTCAAGTGCTTCAATTAATAAATAATAAGAATAAAAGAGGTGCTTCTAAAACCTTTATAAAAGAAACACCGATCAAATTTTATTGCATTGGTTTATGATTCTCATACCACGAGAGGTTTCTGTCGATGTAGTACTGGTTTTTGTACTCATAGTGAAGATCGGCAAAAGTTATGTTGTTGCCACCTTTACTTTGCTTGTTCGGCCTGTTGTTTTTTCCCGAGTTGTGGCGGGCATAGCGTTCATTTGGAGGATTAGTCGTTTGCCCTGCTGGGTGTGGGCCACTGGCATTGTAGACCCGCTCGTGATCCCAGAATGGTACGACCATGTAATTGGCACACGCAAATAAAAGGATCTTGTCCGGCACCGGTACTTGACTGATTTTCTTGTACTTGATGTTGGCCGGGCCAACCAGTTGCTCACTGGCACCATATGAAAAAACAATGTCCCGGGTCCTGTTTCCGATCTTGATGGTTCTTTTCCGGAAGTCGAACGAATTGTGGGATCCTTCAACATCGGCGGGATCGCTGAACAAATCCATGGTACTGAGATAGCCCACCTCGTGCATAATAACCAACCAGTTGGCGTGCTGCTGTGTAGAACCAGCTAATGAGAGAGGGAACTTTCCTTCAAAATCCTCTGCATACATTGCCATAGTCAGGCCAAGTTGTTTTTGGTTGCTCATGCAGACCGTTTGTCGGGCTTTGCTCTTGGCCCTGCCCAGGGCGGGAAGCAGTAGGCTGGCCAGGATGGCAATGATGGCGATGACAACCAACAGTTCGATGAGGGTGAATCCAGTTTGCTTCGTTTTCATAGCACTAACTTTCGATGTGTTGACTGAAAAGACGTAATTAGTGATTGAAGGGTTACGCCAGTCAAGGTCTTAAACAAGAAATGGGTTCATGTTTAATAGTTGATCCTCACCTCACGCGTGCCCTTCTTTATTTCATGGGTCAGAATCTTGCCGTCGGGTTTCTGTATCCAAACGGATTCAACCGGCCGAATTGCGTGTAACACTTGAACGGAACTACCCTGTGAACGGTAGCCGCTGCTGCCAGTGATTTGGCGAGCCGACCCCATCCCATCATGATATTTCAACCTCAAAACAGATCCTATTCCATGGGCATTCCCAGCCGTCGCCTGAACAACCACACGCAATCCTATTTTTTCGATTTGTTAAGGAGCAGAGCGGTCTTTCCGTTGTTCCGTGTGACGACAAGATCACTCATTCCATCGCGGTCGAAATCTCCTGAAGCTGCGGCTCTTTGGTCACCGGCAAGATTGATTCCACTCCGCCCAGATTCCAAAACTGTGAAGTTTTCCGTCCCGTGACCCTTCAGGAGAACGCCCCTGGATGCATCCAACCGATCACCCTGCACTCGTGTCGGAAAAAAGTTCTGCGCGAGGAACAGATCCTCAAAGCCATCCCCGTCAAAATCGTCAACAACAATGCCATGAGTGGGTGCCCACTGGGCAGCATCCGGCAAGTTTGCCATTCTGAAACGATTCCCCTCATTGATGAACACGCAGGAATACAATGTTTGCGCAGAGAGCACCCTCGCCTTTGATTGGGTGTCTCCAATCACTTGGGCGACACTTGCCCGACTGAACTGCCTGAAACTCTTGAATCGCGAATATAGGAAAGGCATGGGGCCGGCCAAATCCTTGAACGTCCGAACTGGAACAAGCACTCCGGCATTATAATCACTTTCGATGAGCTCGTTGGTTCCGTCCTGATTAATATCACCGAAAACAAGATTCAAGGGCTTCTCCGAGGTCGACTTGTAAGGACTGTTCAAACCCCAGTTCCCGGCAACCAAGTCTATTCTGCCATCTCCATTGATATCTCCAAC
>JABGZB010000141.1 GCA_018674955.1 Verrucomicrobiota bacterium
CCCGCTCGATGTGGGCCTTGAGTTGCTCGACGCGAGACGGGAACTGGGCGCTGCGCGGCGGCAGGTCGGCCGCTTGGCCTAGCGGGATCACGCATGCCAATGGCAGGGCGATTGCGGCCAGCTTGGCCAAGCGGGGGAGTTGATTGAAAGACGAGTGATACACGCACAGAGTCTGCGTCACCGCGGCGTCGAATCAAGGTTGAAGTTTTGTGTGCTAGTTCGTCGGAATGTTTTTTTTGTAACTAAACCACTCACCGGTGCATCGTCTGTTCTCTTGTGTGCAATACAAAACAGATTCAAATGGGGCTTCAGAAAATCGGGTGGGCAATCGCGGGGGTGTTTTGCGTCGGCGGCTTGGCCAAGCCGGTGTTGGAGGTAACGGCGCAGGAGTACAACCTGACGATCGGGGCGGGTGTTGTGGGTGGGGTCGAGTTGAACTGGGATAATGCCGGTCAAAACGCGAGGTACACAGTCGAGTACGCGACCGATCTGGCCAACCAGCAGTGGGCTGAACTGCCGCACAGCAGCGCTTGGCCGATCGACGCGACGATCTTCAATGCGTCGCTGGTTTCCGGTGCGAAAACGGTGTTTTACCGAGTGAAAATCGAGGATGCCGATCCGCATCAGGTGCGTTGGTTTGCCACGGAGGTGGTCGCACATCCGAGCAATAAAGAGGCGGGATACCCCGACCCAGAGCTAGACGTGTCGTTCGATGACGATACCGTCATCGTGGCGAGCAACGGCATCCCGACGTTCAAGTTTGTTAGCACGACCCCGAACGGTCTGGCCGGGCAAAACTTCGAGTGGGCCATTCCGCGTTTCCCCGAACCGGCGGATGAGTTAACTCAGATTCCGCTCCTCGGCACGGTGGCGATCACGACGGCTGGGTTGCCGATTTACGGGCCGAACGAGGCGGCCTTCCCCGACCCGTACGGCGACCCGTACATCAACGGCATTCTCGACTACTGCCACGGGCACACCGGCGGGCAGGCGGATTATCATTTTCACTTCGCGCCGACCTGCGTCATCGAGGCTCCGGACGGCACGGAAGAACATTACAACATTGTCGCGTTCGCGATGGATGGCTACCCAATCATCGCCCACTACAGAGGGGTGCACGGCAAGGAAGGGGCCGAGGCGTTTGACTGGCTGGAAATCAGCGGCTACGAACCGGACGCCGATTACAAAGAGGATGTCGTCGATGGCGGCGGCACGTCCACCTACGTCTGGGACAAATACGACTACGAGGCCAAGCGCGCCGGACGCACGCTGGACGAATGCAACGGACGCGCCTTGGCCAAGGTGACGTTGGCCAGCGGCAACACATTTGACGAAGCGAGTTTTCTCGGATTCGATTACGGCTATTTTGTCACTGCGGAGTTCCCGTATTTCATCGCCAAATACCGGGGCACGGCCGGAACCGGCGGGGGAGAGCAGCAAGGTGGCGGTGGCCAACTCCCCGGCGGCGGCGGGGGGGATGATGCTGTCACCGCTGTGACTCCGGACAGCGGCTCGCCCGGCGACACGTTGACAGTGACTGTGACGTTGAACGGCAATGCGCAACCGCCGTTGCCGCCGATGCAAATTCGGCCCTCGAGAGTGAGCGTGGGGACGATGCGCCTGACCGGGCTTTCGCGGACATCGCGCACCAGCATTCGCGGCACACTGCGAATACCGGCCAACGCCGAAAAAGGGAAAAGAGACGTGACGGTGGTTTTCCCGGGCCCGCCGGGACGCGGCGATGTCAGCTTCGCCGGGAGCGATTTGTTTGAGGTGAAGTAATTCGGCTTATTCGCGTGCAAAAAAAGACCCCCGCCCGGCTATTGCAGCCAGACGAGGGCCAACCCGATGAAAACACACCGCACTCAATACAAGCGCGATGAGTGATTCCATACGTCTGCCGGCTGGATATGCTTCAATTTTTTTGGTGTTTTTATTTTGCACCGGCGTTGACGATTCGGGCCGGTGTTTTTAGGCTCCGCCGCCGAGAATGAAGTTAATCATTTTAGCCGCAGGATACGCCACCCGCCTTTACCCGCTCACGCTCAACCAGCCCAAGCCGCTGCTGCCGGTCGCCGGCAAGCCAATGGTCGATCATGTTTTGGCCAGCCTCGGGGCGATCGACGCCATCGACGAGGCGTTCATCGTGACCAACGAAAAATTCGCTGGCCATTTTGAATCGTGGGCCGGCAGGCGCGATACGTCTGGCTTTACCGCGCCGGTGCGGGTCGTGAACGACCACTCCACCGGGGACGACAACAAACTTGGCGCGATCGGCGACCTGCATTTGGTCTTGAAAAGCCAAGGCATCGAGGACGACGTCATCGTGGTTGCCGGCGACAATTTGTTCAGCGACAAACTTGGCGATTACGGCCGGTTGTGCGCGGAGAAGAACGCCCCCGTGCTCGGCGTGTACGACGTCGGCAGCCTGGAGGAGGCCACCAAGTACGGCGTCGTCGAGCCGGATGCCAACGGTTGTATCGCCAGTTTTGAGGAGAAACCGGCTGCGCCAAAGTCGACGCTGATCGGCATCGCGCTGTATCACTATCCCAAGGCGGTGCTGCCGCTCATCGACCAATACCTCGCCGATGGAAACAACCCCGACCAACCCGGTCGGCTGATCCAATGGCTCTACCCGCGGATACCGGTTTACACGTGGAGCGTGCCCGGCACGTGGTACGACATTGGCTCGAAGGAAACCCTCGAGGAGGCCGACGGAATTTTCTCTGCAAACCATGCTTAAACCAAAATGAAAACCAAGTTGATCCCACTGTTGTGCGCGACATTGCTCGCGCTACCCGCGCTTGGCCAAGCGCAGAACACCAAACCTAAGCGATCCAACCCGATGGCTCCGATCAGGGACGTGGTCGGTTTGCCCCGCGTGCTGCTCATCGGCGACTCGATCTCCATCGGCTACACGCTGCCGACGCGCGAGTTGCTCAAGGGCAAAGCCAACGTGCACCGCATCCCCACCAACGGCGGTCCGACGACCAAGGGCCTCGTGCAGATCGACTCGTGGCTCGGCGACAGCAAGTGGAATGTCATCCATTTCAACTGGGGTCTGCACGACTTGAAATTCATGCCGCACGGCAAACGGCAGGTGACGTTGGTAGCGTACGAGAAGAATCTCGATTCGCTCGTTCGCCGGTTGAAGCAAACCGGGGCCAAGCTGATCTGGCGCAACACCACGCCGGTGCCCGAGGCAAAGGTTCGTCCGCAACGCATTCCGGCAGACGTCGTGAGCTACAATGCCGCCGCCAAGCGTGTGATGCAAAAGCACAGGGTCCCGATTCACGATTTGTACTCGTTCGCGCTTGCGAGGTTGGAGAAAATCCAGCTGCCGGCCAACGTACACTTCACGCCGGAAGGCTCGGCCGCTCTGGCCGACGAAGTGGCCAAAGACATCCTCGACGCGTTGAAATAGTTCTTTTTTACCACGAAGAGCACGAAGGGGGTGGGGTTTGAAGTCTCCGTGTCTTTCGTGTTCTTCGTGGTGAACTGTTCCTCCCTGACTCACAGCGTCAAAAAAAGTCTGCCCTTGGCCAAGGCTTCGCGATAGCCTCCCCGGATGAACGCAAACACTCGATTCGGAGGGTTCGCCATGTTCGGGCTTGGCCTCACTTTGGCGGCGGGCGTGCAGGCGGGCAATTGGCCGTCGTGGCGTGGTGACCTTGCCGGCTCCGGCTTGGCCAAGGGCGAGACCGTTCCGCTGAAGTGGGACACAAAACAGAACGTCCGCTGGCGCGTGCCGCTGCCGGATCGTGGCAACAGCTCGCCGATTGTCTGGGGCGACAAGGTGTTCATCACGCAGGCGACTGACGCCGACAAGCGTCGCACGGTTATGTGTTTTGACAAGCGTACCGGCGAGCTGCTTTGGCGCAGTGGCGTCACCCACGCCAAGAAGGAAACAACCCACAAGACCAACCCGTATTGCTCCGGCTCGCCAGCGACCGACGGCCGTATCGTAGTGGCCAACTTCGCCTCGGCCGGAGTCGCCGCGTACAACTTCGAGGGTCAGCAACTGTGGCATCGCGACCTTGGCCCGCAGGAGCACGTATGGGGTAGCAGCACTTCGCCGGTGCTGTTCGGTGACGTGTGCATTCTTTATCACGGCCCCGGCCCGCACTCGATGTTGTACGCTCTCGACAAGCTGAGCGGCCGCACGGTTTGGAAACGCAAGGTCGAGGAGCGCGACAATCTCGATCGCGTTGACGGTTTTCGCGGGCGTGAAGGCGGGATGATCGGCTCGTTCAGCACCCCGATCATTATCAGGGCGAACGGCCGCGCGGAACTGGTCGTCAGCGAGGCCAACACGCTGCGCGCAGTCAACCCGGAGGACGGCAGCGAACTGTGGTATTGCGACGGGTTGAACCCGCTCGTGTACACGTCTCCGGTTTATGATGGCAACGTTGTGCTGGCGATGGGCGGCTACTTCGGCGCGTCGGTCGCGGTGAAGCCGGGCGGCAGCGGCGACGTGACGGCCAAGCGGCTTTGGCACGAGGCTCGCGCGAAGAAGAACCGCATCGCCACGCCGGTCATGCACGAGGGTCATGCCTATTTTGTGAATATGTCCGGCTTCATGACGTGTCTCGACCTGGAAACCGGCGGGACGGTTTACACCGAGCGACTGCCAGCAACGAAGAGTGATCCCGGTGTGTGGGGTTCGCCTGTGCTGGTCGGCGACAGGGTCTACGTGACCAACCAGTCCGGTGACACGCACGTGGTGCGCGCCAGCCCAAAGTTCGAGCTTTTGGCGAGCAACCCGGTGGGTGAGTACTCGAACTCGACGCCGGCGGTGTCGGATGGGGCGATCTACTTGAGAACCCACGTGAGCTTGTGGTGCATCGGCCGGTCGACCGACGGCAAGTGAGCGAGCGCTTGGCTAAGCGGAGGTTTCCGTTGATTCCCAGCCTTGAAAATCACCGCTCGGGAAGCCTATAAGGAGGCGTGAACTGGCAGTTATTAGGGCAGGCTGATGTCTTGGAGGCGGGTGACTCCGCCTGGAAACTAATGAGGCAGGGCGGCCCCATGGTGTGGGTGCTGCTGCTGGTCTCGGCGTTTGCGGTGACAGCGTTCCTTGAGCGCGTGCTGAACTATCGCCGTGTCCAGATCAACACAACGGAGTTCATCGCCGGGATACGGACCAACCTCAAGAACAACTATAACATCGTCGAGTTGGTGGCGATCTGCGATGCCACGCCGGGGCCGGTGGCGCGGATGACGAAGATGGCCATCCTCAATCGCGAACAGTCGCGGGAGCAGCTTCGCGAGTTGCTCGATGACAACAAGCGGGTCGAGGTGGCGCGGCTTGAGAAACGCCTGAACATGTTGGGTACAATGGCGCAGATTTCCCCGCTGCTTGGCCTGCTCGGGACTGTGCTGGGATTTATCCGCATCTTTCGCGGCGTGTGGCAGGAGGGTAACTGGGTTTTGGCCAAGACGCTGGCCGGCGGCATCTGGGAGGGCTTGGTCTGCATGGCGCTTGGCTTGGCCATCGCGATTCCGTGCTACATCGCCTTCAACTATCTCGTCGGCCGCAAGAACGATTTGGCCGTGGACATCGACAAGATTTCGTCGGAGATTCTCAACATCATCACCGTTGAAATGCCGCCGGCCAAGTCGGTCGGCTTGCCCAAGTCCCGCACAACCCGCAAGGCGGGTAACAAATGAACAACCGGGGAAGCATTCGGCCCTTTCACGGGCGGTTGGACTTCGCCCCGTTTGTCGGGGTGCTGTTCCTGATGTTGCCCCTGTTGTTGTTTCACACCTCGATGGTTTTCAAGCCGGGTATTGAGGTGGACATTACTCTCCCTGAGTCCTCGCAGCACACGAGCGTGAACGATCCCTCGCTTGCGGTCGCCGTCGATGCGAGTGGGATTCTTTATTTTCGCGGACTCATTTTGCGTGATGAGCTCATCTCCTTGCAGGTCAGTGAGAAGCAGGAAAACTTTCCCCTCGCCGAGTTGCTGGTTAACCGTCGCCCCGACTTGGATCACAATATAGTCCGTCGCTCGGTGGAGCAGGGCAGGGTGCGAGTGAACGGCCAACTGGCCCGTCTCGACGACCAACTCAAGGCCGGGCAGCAGGTGGAGTTGGAACTGCCCTCGACCGAGTTGTTGCGCCCCCAAATCATCCGAGCCATTGAGCAGGGCGGCAAGGAGTCGAACGAAATCTCGCTGCTGATCCAAGCGGACAAAGCGGTGCAACACGGGGTTATTGTTCGGCTCTGCGCTGTCGCCGGCGAGATCGGAGTCGGGCGTGTCCTGTTGGCTTCCCGACCGCCGGATTTTTCCCGGCCATTCGAGCCGGCCACCCGCGCCTCACCATGAGCGACGAGCCGTCAACCAGAGAGCCGAGGGAGGGTTGGTCCAACCGGGCCATGGGAATCTGGGTTGTTATCATTTTCGCGTTACAGCTTGGCGTCCTTGTCTGGCTGGGAGGCGATGCCCTTGCCGTGCGTGCAAACAACAAAAACGAGCCGCTCCGACTGATGCCGCAGATTCAACTGATCCCCGACAACGGCTCGGGGGCGGTATTTAGCGACCCGACCCTGTTTTCCCGGCCAAACCGGCGCGGGTTCTCCGGCACGGCTTGGCGGCAGTTTGCCGGGGTGGAACATCAACTCATCAACTGGGATGAAGCACCGCGCCTCCTCGACAACCAGCCCGCCGCGCTGGGGGCCGCCTTCCGTGCGGCGTTGCCGGATCACCTCGCTTTCGTGACGGATCTCCCGGCGAAGCGACCGGCCCGGTCGATGGCGGTCGAGCCGCCCCGCTTGGCTATCCGTGCCACCTCCGAGCTGGAACTCCGGGGAAGCTTGGCCAAGCGGCCGGTGGTGCGCTCGGTGTCCGTCCCGGTCATGCCGCACGACGAGGCGCTGCGACGAACCAGTGTTCGGATCGGCGTGAACACGGACGGCTACGTAGTGTCGGCCACGGTCGAGGATCGCTTGGCCAAGGGCGACGCATTCCAGGCCGCCGCTGACCGGCGCGCGCTGGAGTTGCTCCGGGGCATCCGGTTCGAGCCGGCCAAGCGCACCCGGTTCGATCGCCCCGCCCGGTCGGGAGTGCTTGAGTGGGGCGAGGCGCTATTCCATTGGCGGACAATCGCACCGCCCAAGCCGCCCGCCGCCCTAGCCCCGCCGTCATCCTGATGTTCCCCGGCCAAATCATTTTCCTCTGCTTCGCGGTCGTGACCGGCGTGTTGGGCATGATGGTGGCGCTTTACGAATACCGGCGCAAACGCTTCGAGCCGGAGCCGACCGAGGACCGAGTGTTTCGCTGTGACGGTTGCGCCTACGTTTACACCGACGACCACGACGTGGACCGATCCCGCTGCCCCGAGTGCGGCCTCTTCAACTCACCGTTCGTGTTTTGAACAAGTTTTTCCCTACCGCTCGTACACAATTAGCACGGCGTAATCGGGAAGGTATTTTTGGGTTGTGGGATCGAAGTGCGAGTAGTTCAGGGCGTGTACGCTGATGATCTGCTCGCGGGAAAACTTCTCGAGGAACTTGTTGACCTCCTCGTCGAACTTGTCCTGCCCCAGCTCGATGCAGTCGCCTCGCTTGATGGTCTTGACGCAGATTTTTCCGTCGCCGCTGATCTCCTCCTCCTTGTGTGAGCTGCTTTTTTTCAGCAACTCCTCGCCGCCCTCGTGAACCGGCACGGCCAGTTTTTTGGGTTCCGGCTCCCCGGTTACGGGGGGGGGCGGCTCCGCCTCGGTTCGCTCCACGTTTTCATCCCCGGCCGAGGGGACTTCAAACGGAGTGTTGCAGGAAGGGCAATCGATCTTAGAGCCGGAGAGACTCTCATCGGTGGTCAAGTTCTGCTCGCATTTCGGACAGTTGAAGTTTAGGTCTGCCATGGTGCTTGGTCTCGTTGCTGGACAGCCGGATACTGCGCCCCCCGCTTCGGCTTGGCCAGACCAAAAACAGCTCTTTTAGGATTGCTTATTAAAGTGGTGAATGGCAGGTTTTCTGCTCAGTCATCCATTTTTAGTGGAAATTATTTAGCCAGTGAGCAAGCAAACCCAAGCCAAGCGAGCCGGATTCACGTTGATCGAGTTATTGGTGGTCATCGCGATTATTGCCATCCTGGCGGCCATGCTCCTGCCGGCGCTGGCGCAGGCGAAGGCCAAGGCGCAGCAGATCTTCTGCATGAACAACGAAAAGCAGATGGGCATCGCCTTACAGATGTATGTGTCCGACAATGCTTATTATCCGGGACACTGGGATCTCCGGTCGGGTATAGGCAAATCCAAGTACACCGGAAAACCGGTAAACAACGCGATCGCCTGGACAGGGCGGCTTTACGGCTATGCTGAAAGCACGGATCTGTTTTTTTGTCCGGCAAAAAAGGGCAAAGGAGTGGATCGCTTCAAGTGGAAGGATTACAAGGGCAAGGATCGTACAAAGAAAGACCCCACATTTCCGTTTAACCTTCACCCCGGTGGCGGTGCATTTTTTACCTACGGTTACAACGACTGGGGGGTTCGCGAGTTTGTAACGGTTAACAATCGCACACTGGGTCTTGGTGGGGATGTTAAGAGTGAGAAGGATTTGATCCCCGAGAGCACGGTGCGCATGCCGTCGGACATGGTCTGCATCTCCGATACCCAGGCGGATGGGGTGTGGGATTGCGCTGTGGATCCCTGTGACGGTGGAAACTTTAACAATCCAGCAAAAGAATGGCCCAGCAAACGGCACACCCTTGGCTCTAACATCCTGCTGGCCGATGGACATGTCGAGTACCACAAGATGATGGATTTGGTAGCTCGCAAGCCTAATGGTGCATTCAAGCCCGATGCCGCAAATATGCTTCGGCGCTGGAACAACGACAACCAGCCGCACCCGGAATGGTGGTAAACCGCAGATGAACGACAAAGCCAAGCTGGGACTTTCCATTGCAGCCATCATTCTTTGTGGCGGCTTCATCGTCAGTTTTGTGTCCTCGTCGGGCACGAGCGCTGATTTTCCCGACGGTGGCACTTGGGCCAAATGCAGCACCTGCGGCGAGATGCAGGTGATCGATCCCGAGATCCGAGGCCGGTTTTACGATGACAACCCAGACCAAGAGGGCCAACCGATGATTTGCCCCAAGTGCAATAATGGCCGGCTGGTGGACGGCTTGAAGTGCCCGGTGAACAGCTGTTTTTACTTGCAGGCCGGGCAGTTGGCGGATGGCAGGCCGGTTTGCCCCA
>JABGZB010000142.1 GCA_018674955.1 Verrucomicrobiota bacterium
AAGTCGGAGCGGTGGAAGCCGCCAAGGCTGCCGGCGCGGAGTTTGTCGGATTTGACGAGTTCATCGAGAAGGTGAACAGCGGCTGGACCGGTTTTGACGTAGCCGTTGCCACCCCGGAAGCCATGGGTGAAGTGCGCAAACTGGGCCGGGTCCTCGGGCCTCGCGGGTTGATGCCCAACCCCAAGGTCGGCACCGTGACGGATGACACCGGCAAAGCCGTGGAGGAAGTCAAGGCTGGCCGGGTGGAGTACAAGCTCGACAAGGGAGCCAACATTCAAGTTCTGGTCGGGAAGGTGTCATTCAAGCCGGAACAGATTGCTCAAAACGCGCTTACTATCATAGACGCGATTATCAAGGCCAAGCCGTCAGCAACCAAGGGTCGGTACATTGAAAACTGCGTACTCTCATCTACCATGAGTCCGGGGATTTCATTGGATATTCGTGAATTGCTGAAGGCAGCCTGACCCGAAAACGAAAGAACAAGTCATGCGTGAAGAAAAAAAGCTGATTACAAGAGAGTACGTTGAGCGACTGAATGCTAGTCCGTACTTCATCGTGGTGAACTACGAGGGGTTAAAAGTAGCCCAGTTCGAGGAGCTTCGCAATCGCTTGGCTGACGCCAGCGCCGAGGTGCATGTTTTCAAGAACTCCATTTTCAAGGCAGCAGCCAACGAGACCGGGATTAAAGACCTTGGCCAAGAGTTGTCGGGCCAACTGGCAGTGGTCACCGGTGAAGGAGAGATCACCGGCGGCGCGAAAGTCTTGAAAAATTTTACCGCTGAATTTGACAAACCTGAGTGGCATTTTGCTTTTCTTGACAACGACCGCTTGGATGCGGATCAAATCAAGATTCTGGCCGATCTACCGTCGATGGACGGGATGCGGGCCAAGCTGCTGGGCACGTTGCAGGCCCCGGCTGCGCAATTGGTGCGCACACTGGTTGAGCCAAGCGCAAGCTTGGCAAGGATTGTCCGGGCCAAGTTTAGCGAAGAAGGCTGAGCTGACTGAATTTTTCCGCGGACAAAGCCGTGGGGGGAAAGAGTAACTCGTCGGTGCGCGGTCTGCGTACTTAAATCCCCGGGGCTCCGGGGGCGAAGAAACTAGAAAAAAATGGCAAACATAGAAAAAATAGTGGAAGAGTTGAGCTGTTTGACGGTCCTTGAGGCCGCTGAACTGGTCAAAGAACTGGAAGAGAAATGGGGCGTCAGTGCTGCTGCCCCGGTTGCGGTTGCGGCCGCAGGCGGAGGTGACAGCGCAGATGCTGGCCCAGCTGAGGAACAGACTGAATTTGACGTCGTGCTGGTAAGTGACGGCGGCAAGAAAATTGCAGTCATCAAGGCCGTGCGCGTAGTCAAGACCGGCTTGGGCTTGGCTGAGGCGAAGGGCTTGGTTGAAGGTGCCCCAACACCTGTCTTGGAAAGCGTGCCCAAGGATGAGGCCGAAGCTGCCAAGGCAAAACTTGAGGAGGCCGGAGCAACCGTCGAACTCAAGTAACAGCATTTAGGCCCGGGGGCGGCAACGCCTCTGGGTCGATGCCTTTACTTATAAGAATAAATATTCATTTAAACAGTTTTAGAAACCCAGTGTCTGTAAAGCGTGAAGACGTCCCCCAAAAGAGTGGGGGGGGTGTTACACGAATTGGTGTGCCCATGAATTTCCCGGTGACCGGCCGGATCCGACAAAACCTCGACATAATCGATGCCTAATAAATTGAACAGCCGCATCAACTTCGGCAAAATCAAGGAAATTATAACTCCACCCAACCTGATTGAAATACAGGTGGACTCGTATCACGAATTTCTTCAGGCGGAAATCAGTCCGGAGAAACGCGAAAACATAGGCTTGGAGGCGGTCTTCAACGAAATTTTTCCGGTGACGAGCTACGACGAAAAGGTCGAACTCAAGTACAACCATTATGAGATCGGCGCACCGAAGATGGACTGGCTTAAGTGCATCGATGAGGGGCAAACCTATGGCGCGCCGCTGCATGTGTTCTTTCGGCTAAAGGATCAAAAGGGTACCAAGGAGGAGAAGGTGTTCATGGGCGAGGTGCCGCTCATCACTCCGCAGGGCAGCTTCGTCATCAACGGTGCCGAGCGGGTGATCGTGAGCCAGTTGCACCGTTCACCGGGCGTTGCTTTCGAGGCTACACGGCATCCGAACGGCAAGATGCTTCATTCCTTCCGGGTCATCCCGGATCGAGGTTCCTGGTTCGAGGCCCAGTTCGACACCAACGACATGTTGTATGTCTATCTTGACCGAAAAAAACGGCGCCGGAAGTTTCTGATCACTACCTTTCTCCGGGCGATCAATTTCCTAGAGGGAGCCGATATCAGCAGTGACGCTTCTCTGTTGAACACTTTTTACAAGATTGTGGAAGTCACCACCAAGAAGGCGGCGGCCATGGACGACCTTGAGAACAAGGTGCTGATCAGTGACTTGGTGGAGCCCCAGAAGGGGATCGTCGTGGCCCGTGCGTTCGAGCCATTGTCCAAGGCAGTGATCAAGCGGGTGAGCGAGTTGGGCGTCAAGAAGATCCAGATCGTGGACGTGTCAAGTGACGATGGCCTGATCATTCGCTGCATGGCCAAGGATCCGGCGCACAATGAGGAGGAGGCTCTCAAGGAGATTTACAAGCGCTTGCGCCCGGGCGATCCGCCTACTCCGGCCAACGCTCGCGCCTTGGTCAAGCGGTTGTTCTTCGATCCCAAGCGATACGACTTGGGCCGGGTGGGCCGTTACAAGATGAACCAGAAGCTTGGCCTCAAGGGGGATGACGGCTCCCGCACGTTGATGAAGGAGGACATGATTGAGGCAACGAAGTATCTGCTCCGCCTCAAGCTGGGGGATGGCACCGTCGATGATATTGATCACTTGGGTAGTCGCCGCGTCCGCACCGTGGGCGAGCTCTTGGCCAACCAGTGCCGCGTTGGCCTGGCCCGCACAGAGCGCTTGGTTAAGGAGCGCATGACGCTCTTCGATCAGGAGTTGGACACCATGACGCCGGCCAAGCTGATCAACCCCAAGGCTCTGTCCGCAGTGGTTCGGGACTTTTTTGGTCGGAGCCAGTTGTCGCAGTTCATGGACCAGATCAACCCGCTCGCGGGGTTGACCCACAAGCGCCGCCTGTCAGCGCTTGGCCCTGGCGGACTGTCGCGCGAACGCGCCGGGTTCGAGGTGAGAGATGTTCATCCTTCGCATTACGGCCGCATTTGTCCGGTGGAAACACCTGAAGGGCCGAACATTGGATTGATCGCCAGCTTGGCCACGTTTGCCCGTGTGAACGATTTTGGCTTCATCGAGAGTCCTTACCGGAAAGTGGTGAAGGGCAGGGTGACCAACAAGGTCGACTACCTGACCGGCGATCTTGAGGAGAAATATTTTATCGCCCAGGCCAACCAGACAATTGACGACAACGGCAACTTCACAACCGAGCAGGTGGCCTGTAGGTTCCGGGCGGACTTTGTCGATATGCTGCCGGAAAAGGTCGATTACATGGACGTGTCGCCCAAGCAGTTGGTGTCCGTGGCGGCCAGCTTGATTCCATTCCTCGAGCATGACGATGCGAACCGAGCCCTGATGGGGTCGAACATGCAGCGCCAAGCAGTGCCGTTGCTGATCACTGAGTCGCCGTTTGTTGCCACTGGCATGGAAAGCAAGGTGGCGAGGGATTCCCATGCACTGATCCAATCTGAGGCAGACGGAGTGGTGGCATCCGTGACCGCAGACGAAATTGTGGTCACCAAGACGGGCAAACTTCCCGATAACAGGCGCAAGATCAAGCACCGCCCTGATGAGGGGTGCTGGGTGTATTCCATGCGGAAGTATCACCGGTCCAATGCGGGCACCTGTATTAATCAGAAGCCTTTGGTCAGCGTTGGGGACAAGGTTAAGAATGGCGACTCGATAGCGGATGGGCCCTGCACAAATGGTGGCGAACTGGCCATCGGAAAGAATGTGCTGGTCGCCTATATGCCTTGGAACGGGTACAACTTTGAGGATGCGATTTGTATCAGCGAGCGGATGATCAAGGATGACGTTTTCACGTCGATCCATATCGGCGAATACGACGTGACCGCCCGCGACACCAAGCTTGGCCCGGAGGAAGTCACCCGGGATATCCCCAACCTTGGGGAAGAGGCCTTGGCCAACCTTGACTTGGACGGCGTAATCCGGGTCGGTGCCGAGGTAGGCCCGGGAGATATTCTGGTGGGCAAAATCACACCCAAGAGCGAGACCGAGCTGGCCCCGGAAGAGCGCCTGTTGAGGGCCATCTTCGGAGAGAAGGCGGCTGACGTAAAAGACTCCTCGCTGAAAGTGCCATCGGGCGTGTTCGGCAAGGTAATGGGAGTGAAGGTCTCATCCAAAAAGGAGAGCGACAAGGGACTCAAGACTGCCGCGAGCGAAGCCAAGAAACAGGCCAAGAAACTGGAGGATGATTTCAAGAAGGAACTCAACAGCCTCCACGAGCATTTGACCGAGAATTTGAGTAACATCCTACTGGGCGAGAAAATCCCCCTGGATGTTACAAACTCCGAATCGGGTGAAGTCATCATCCCCGCCAACCGGAAAATCACCAAGACGCTGCTCCGCAAACTTTCGCAAGTCTATGATCATATCTCCATAGACCCATCCCCGATCAAGAACAAAATCCTGGACATCATCAGTGGCTTCACCAAGAAGTTTGATGACCTGAAGGAGAAGCGCCAGGCGCAGGTAACTCGCGTAGCCGCCGGTGATGAGATCGACTCGGGTGTGATCAAGTCGGTTCGGGTTTTCATCGCCTCCAAGCGCAAGCTCTCAGTGGGCGACAAGATGGCGGGCCGCCACGGTAACAAGGGTGTTGTCGCCAAGATCATCCCCGAGGAGGATATGCCTCATCTCGCGGATGGAACGCCGGTGGACTTCATCCTCAACCCGCTGGGTGTGCCTTCCCGAATGAATGTCGGGCAGGTGTTCGAATGCCACCTTGGCTGGGCGGCGGAGAAACTCGGGATCAAGATCGCCACACCGGTTTTTGATGGCATCAAGGAGGATCGGATCAAGGAATACCTTGAGGAAGCCGGGCTTCCGTCCAACGGAAAAACACGCCTTTTTGATGGGCAGACCGGGGAACCGTTCGATCAGGAAACGGTTGTTGGGTACACTTACATGCTTAAGCTTGGCCATTTGGTGGCGGACAAGATACATGCCCGCGCCGTGGGCCCGTACTCGCTCGTCACCCAGCAGCCGCTTGGGGGCAAGGCACAGTACGGTGGCCAGCGCTTCGGTGAGATGGAGGTGTGGGCCCTGGAGGCCTACGGTGCCTCCTATATGTTGCAGGAGCTGCTTACCGTGAAATCCGACGATGTCCAGGGGCGCACCCGGATTTACGAGAGCTTGGTGAAGGGAGACCACGCGCTGGAGGCGGGTGTTCCGGAATCGTTCAACGTCTTGGTCAAGGAAATGCAGTCGCTTGGCCTGAATGTAACCGTGGGTTACACCAATCCTGTGGTGCAGGCAAAGGTGGAGAGTGCCCGCCCAAGCCTTTTGCTTGGAGAGTAAACCTGACAACTTAAACACTGGAATTTAAAGATGATTAATACAGCAGAATCCTCACGAGAGTTGCTCGGGCTCGATACGGTCAATCATGTGGATCATGTCGCCATCGCCGTGGCTTCCCCGGAGTCCATCCGGTCGTGGTCCAAGGGCGAGGTCAAGAACCCCGAGACCATCAACTATCGCACGTTTAAGCCTGAGAAGGGGGGGCTTTTTTGCGAGCGGATTTTTGGCCCAGTCAAGGACTGGGAATGTTCCTGCGGCAAGTACAAGCGGATCAAGCATCGCGGCGTGGTCTGCGACCGCTGCGGCGTGGAAGTGACTCAGGCGCGTGTCCGACGGGAGCGCATGGGCCACATCGAGTTGTCGGTGCCGGTGACCCATATCTGGTTTTTCAAGTGCATGCCTTCTCGCATCGGGTTGGTGATGGATGTCACCGCCCGCAACCTTGAGCGGGTTATCTACTACGAGGATTATCTCGTGGTCGATCCCGGTGATACGCCGCTGGAGAAAAACCAGCTCCTGACTGAGGCGGAGTTCCGCGATGCCAAGGAAACCTACGGGCCGGAAGCATTCGTAGCAAAGATCGGTGCCGAGGGGGTTCACGACGCCTTGGTTGCCATCGACCTCGATGAGAGTATTGAACGCCTGCAGTTCGGTATGACTCAGACGCGCAGCAAACAGATTCGAAAGAAATTGGCCAAGCGCATCAAGATTTACCAGGGCTTCCTCAAGTCCAAGAGTCGGCCCGAGTGGATGGTTATGACGGTGCTGCCCGTAATTCCCCCGGATCTGCGCCCCTTGGTTCCGCTTGAGGGCGGCCGTTTTGCCACGTCCGATCTGAACGATCTCTACCGCCGCGTCATTAACCGCAACAACCGGCTGAAGAATCTTTTGGCGCTCAAGACCCCGGAGGTCATCATCCGGAACGAGAAACGCATGTTGCAGGAAGC
>JABGZB010000143.1 GCA_018674955.1 Verrucomicrobiota bacterium
CGCTACCGGCGGCACGAGATCCTGCAGCGCATGCAGCACGCCATGGGCCGCGAGATGGTCAAAAAAATCTCCTTTCGGATCGGGTAACCTGTGAGCCAATAAGCTTTACCATTAATCGATAGGGCAGATAAGTGTGTTGTGGTAAAACACGCCGTGGACGACGCTTTCATTCTGACGGCGTACTTGACGGACAAGCCAAAAAGAGGCGAACAGTTACGGCCGATAAAGTAAAAGTATGGTTCGACGCAGAAGGCGACTTTCTCGAAGTTCGCTTCACGGATCATGTCGGTTATATGAAAGAGACTGACAACGAAGCCGTGATGGAGCGTCTAGACGAGCGAGGAAGAGTGATCGGGTTTTCGATCATGCAGGTTAGCAGACTCGCGAAGCAGAAACCGCTTGTAGCGAATCTTCTCCCAACTGTCAGCTAAAGCGCTTGGCCAATTCCCCCGCTCACCGCTCACTTTTTTAGCAGCGCGGCGGCGAGGCCGTCGATGGTGTGTTCCTTGGCTTTGGCGGTTGGTTTGAGGCCAAGCTCCTTAAGCGCTTTGGTGGTCTCGGGGCCGATCGATGCGAGCTTGAGTTTCGGGTTGTCCGCGCAGCGCTTGGCCAAGCCGAAGCGTGCGTCAAAGTTTCTCACAGCTGAACTGCTCGCGAACGTGATCCAGTCTGCGCTGTTCTCCTCAAAATCGTCCGCCGCGCCGTTACGATCCGCCGTCTCGGGCTCGGTTTTGTAAAACGCAATGTCATCGACGATCGCGCCTTTGTCCTCGAGCAGCCGGGGCAACTCCGGGTTGGCCGACTCGGCGCGGGCGAGGAGCACCGAGATATTCTCGACGTTTTGGGCGGCGATCATCGCCTTGGCCGTGGCAGCGGCGGTGTAAGTCTTCGGCATGAGATCAATGTTTAGGTGAAACTCCCGCAGTTTTTTCGCCGTGGCCGGGCCGACGGCAGCGAAGCGTACGCTGCCAAGGTCGCGCACATCGCGGAACGCCTTGAAAAAATAGTCGAAGAAATGCTCCACGCCGTTGGCGCTGGTGAAGATGATCCAGTCGTAACTGCCGATGCCGGTGATGGCCTCTATGAGCGGCTCGTTGCGGGTCGGCGGCAAGATTTTTATCGTGGGGATTTCGAGTACTTCCGCACCGAGTTCGCGGATTTGCCCGGACAATTTTCCGGCCTCCCGGCGGTTGCGGGTGACGACGACGCGCTGCCCGAAGAGCGGCCGGTTTTCGTACCAATTGAGCGTGTCGCGCAGAGTCGAGACAGTGCCGATGACCGTCACCGCCGGCGCTTTGAAATCTGCCTTGGCCACCTTGGCGGCTAGAGTGCCTAGCGTGGCAGTGATCGTTTGTTGCCGGCCCATCGTGCCCCAGCGAACCATCGCTGCCGGCGTGTCTGCGGGCAAGCCGTTCGCCTCGAGTGCGGCGGCGATTTTGCCGATCCGCTCGACGCCCATCAATAGCACTTTCGTGCCCGGTTCGCGGGCGACGCGTTTCCAGTCCAGCGCGCTTTCATCCTTGTCGGGGTCTTCGTGGCCGGTGATGACGGTGAAGCTCGAGCAATGCTCGCGGTGAGTCAGCGGGATGCCGGCGTAACTCGGCGCGGCGATGATCGACGAGATGCCCGGCACGACCTCGAACGGCACGCCGTCCCGGTGCAGCTTCGCCGCCTCCTCGCCTCCCCGGCCGAAGATATACGGGTCGCCGCCCTTGAGCCGGACGACCGTCTTGCCGGCCTTGGCTTTCTCGGCGAGCAACTGGTTCAACTCCTCCTGCGGGATGGCTCGGTCGCGCGGACGTTTGCCGCCGAAGATGATCTCCGCCGCCTCCGGCGCGAGCGCCAGCAACTCGCGATTGACCAGCGAGTCGTAAACCACCACGTCGGCACGCCGCAGCAACTCCGCGCCGCGCAACGTGAGCAACCCGGCATCCCCCGGCCCGGCACCCACAAGATAAACTTTTCCAGTCAAACCCATATGCGCACAGCGTTGCCTCCGCTTGGCCAAGCGGCAAGAAATCATTTGCCGGACGGCACGATCACCTTCAGCGCGCGCGGTCGCAGCGTGATCGTTACCGGCAGCGTGCCGATAAAGTCGCCGTCGGCCTGAACGCGCGTCCCGGCCGGGCCGTCGATGGTGAACTCGCTCACGCGATAATGCTCCGCGCCGGGCCAATCGCGGATCTGCCCAAGCACCATCGACGTGACGCCGCGCGACACCGAGCCGGGATTGATGCGCGGGAACACGCACAAGTCGAGCCGCCCGTCGTTGAGTTTCGCGTCGGGAAACAGCACGACCGGCCCGCCGAAAAACCGGCCGTTGCCGACGCACATCCACTCGCCTGTCGCCGAGCCGCCGTCCCACTTTGCGGTCAGCTTCGGCGGCTTGGACTTGAGCGCGGTGAGGGTCGAAAACAGATACGCCAACGGGCCGATTTTTTTCTTGAGCGCAATACTCACACCGCCGACGGCGTCGGCGTCCAGCCCGGCGCCGGCCATTTGGACGAAGCAACGCTCCGCTTGGCCGTCGTCCATTTGCACCTTGGCCAACGGCAGATCGACGGCGCGCGTCTGGCCATGCAGGACCGTCTTCCAAGCGCGCTTGGCCGAGAGCGGGATGCCCAACTCTCGGGCGAACACATTCATCGTGCCGAGCGGCAGGATGCCGAGTTGCACTTGGCCAAGCCCTTCGCGCTCCTTGGCCAAGCCGCTGACGACTTCGTTGACCGTGCCGTCGCCACCGGAGGCGACGATGGTTTTGTAGCCGTCACGGATTGCTTGCGCGGCGAGGGAGGTCGCGCTTCCGGGTGCTGTTGTCTCGAGCAGCGTGCATTCGTCTTGCATTTGGTTAAGCGACTCGCGAAAGCGCCGAGCCTTTTCGCCGCGGGCGGCGGGATTGAAAATCAGCGCAATGGACGGTTGCCTCATGACGGTCGGCTTGGCCAGGGGTTACTCGCTTGGCTCGGGCAGCGTCTTGCCGCCGCTGACGAGAAACATTACCGCCATGCGAACGGCGAGGCCGTTGGTCACTTGGTCGAGGATGGTCGAGCGAGGGTGGTCGGCGATCTCGCTGTCGATCTCGACGCCGCGATTGATCGGGCCGGGGTGCATGACGATGGCGTCCGGCTTGAGCCGCGCGAACCGCTCGTTCGTGAGGCCGAAGAGCGACCGGTATTCGCCAATGCTCGGGAAGGCGGAGAGCCGCTGGCGCTCGTGCTGGATGCGCAGCAAGTTAACGATGTCGGCATCGGCGAGAGCGTCGTCGATGTCGTGCGTCACGCGGCATCCCATCTGTTCGAAGATGCGCGGGACGAGCGTCGGCGGGCCGCAGAGCGTGACGTTCGCGCCGAGCTTGGTCAGCGCCCAGATGTTCGAGCGGGCCACGCGGCTGTAAAGGATGTCGCCGAGAATGGTGACGTTGAGGCCGCGCACGTCGCCCTTTTTCTCGAAGATCGTGAAGGTGTCGAGCAACGCCTGCGTGGGGTGCTCGTGTGCGCCGTCGCCGGCGTTGATGATGCTGCAGTCGACCACCCGCGACAGCAGGTGCGGTGCGCCCTCGGCGCTGTGGCGGACGACGATGATGTCTGCGCTGAGCGCCTCGAGCGTCTTGCCGGTGTCCCGAAGCGTTTCGCCCTTGGTGAGCGACGACGACTCGGCGGTGAAGTTGATCACATCGGCGTTGAGTCGCATGGCGGCCAGTTCGAAACTGATCCGCGTGCGGGTGGATGGCTCGACGAAAAGATTGATCACCGTGCGTCCGCGCAGAGCCGGCACTTTTTTGATCGTGCGCTCGCCGACCGCCTTGAAGGCGCGAGTGGCGTCGAGGATGATGCGGATCTCGTCGGCATTCAGTGACTCAATGTCGAGCAGATGTTTTCGGGTCCAGTTCATTTGTTGGGGCTTATGGATTGCAGCGTGACGGTGTCGTCGCCGCCGGTCTCGCTGAGCGAAACTTCGATGCGTTCATCGAGCGCGGTGGGGACGTTTTTACCGACGAAGTCCGGCTTGATCGGCAGCTCGCGGTGGCCGCGATCGACCAGCACCGCGAGTTGGATGCGGCGTGGGCGGCCAAGGTGATGCACGGCGTCGAGCGCGGCGCGAACGGTGCGTCCGTTGAACAGTACGTCGTCGATGAGCACGATCGTTTTGCCCTCGACATCGAACGGCACCTCCGTCGGTTGCACGCTGACGATGCCGCGTTGGCCGATGTCGTCGCGGTGCATGCTGACGTCGAGCACGCCAAGCGGCGCGTCGTGACTCCAAATACCGGCGAGCAACTTGGCCAAGCGCTCGGCCAAGTGAACGCCGCCGCGCTGGATACCGATCAGCCCGACGCTTGCGCTGTCGGCGTTGGCTTCGGCGATCTCGTGCGCAATGCGGGTGAGGCCGCGCTGGATCGCGTCGGCGTCGAGGATTAGTTTTTCGTCAGCCATGGCAAGGGGTGTGGGCACAAAAAAACGAACCGGCGCCGGTCGCGCGGATTCGTATCGTCCAAAGTTGTCTCGTCAGTTTTCGCATGTCCCTTGGCGACCTCACGGGATCGCTTTAAAGGAAACGTAACACCGGATTATTTCCCGGCAGCCAAGCGGCTCTTCCGCCATTTCGTACGGTGGTTGAGGACCCAGTCCATCAATGCCCGCTCGAAGCCAATGTCGCGGCCGAGCCTCTCGGATTCAAGCCATTTGTGTCGCAGCACCTCCTCCCGCTCGGCGAGATATTGCTGATACAGCGACGATTTCTCAAGGAGTGCGTCGGTCGATTTGTCTTTCCCGTCAACCATGGCTCATTTTTTTCCGACCGGCGAAATTTAGCATCGCCGACACCAGGCGCAACCCCTTTTCCGCAGATTGGCCCGTGCTAAAAGCGTTGCCTCCGCCTGGCCAAGCGGGGATGCTCACCCGCCCATGCTCAACGGCAAAATCGATCTGCGAAGCGACACGATCACCCAACCCGATGCCGCGATGCGTGAGGCCATGGCCAACGCGGTCGTTGGCGACGATGTGCTGGGCGACGACCCAACTGTGGAGGAACTGGAACGGCACACGGCGGAACTACTCGGCAAGGCGGCGGCGGCGTTCGTGCCGTCCGGGACGATGGCCAACCAGTTGGCGATCCGCTCGCTCACGCGGCCTGGCGACGCGATCGTGCTCGACGCCAACGCACACATTCACTGTTACGAGGCCGGCGCACCGGCGGCGTTGGCCGGGGTGCAAGTGAGCTTACTCGACGGCGAGCGCGGGCAGTTTACCGCGGGACAACTAGAGGCCGCGATTCCGCCTAAGGATGATCACTTCGCGCCACCAAGCCTGGTCTGCATCGAGAACACCCACAACCGCGGCGGTGGCAGCGTCTGGCCGCTGGAGCAGATCGAGTCGGTCACGAGCACGGCGCGCGGGCACGGCTTGGCGTTGCACCTCGACGGTGCGCGGCTGTGGAACGCTTCAGCGGTGAGCGGCGTCAGCGAAGCCGGGTACGCCAGCCACTTCGACACGGTTAGCGTCTGTTTTTCGAAGGGACTCGGCGCGCCGGTTGGCTCGATTTTGGCCGGGTCGGCGGATTTGATCGCCAAGGCTCGATTTTTCCGAAAGCAACAAGGCGGCGCGATGCGGCAGGTCGGAATTCTCGCGGCGGCGGCGGCGTACGCGCTTGAGCACAATCGCGCCCGTCTGGCCGATGACCACGCAAACTGCCGCGCCTTGGCCAACGGCTTGGCCAAGCTTCCCGGGCTTGAGATCGATGCTGAGGGTGTCGAAACAAACATGCTGTTCATCGGCACGGGCGAGCGCGATGCCGCGGCCTTAGCCAAGCGGCTTGACGACTCGGGTATCCGTCTGCTTGCCACCGGTCCGCACACCCTTCGTGCGGTGACGAATCTCACTGTGATGACTGAAGAAATCGCCCAAGTTATCACCGCCTTCGAGGAGTCGCCCTAACTTGTCCAAGCGCTCGTTTTTGCGGTTGTGGATATCTTCCCCTCGACCGCGTTCAGCTCGGCGATTAACGTTTGCGCGTGCCAAAGGAGGCTAAACTTACCCCGATGATGGCCCAGTACCGGCAGTGCAAAAACCAACTGCCGACTGGGACGATTCTGCTGTTTCGCCTCGGGGATTTTTACGAGATGTTTTTCGAGGATGCGCAGGAGGCGGCCGGCATTCTCAACGTCGCGCTGACCAAGCGTGGCGACATGCCAATGTGTGGCATCCCCCACCACGCCACCGGCAACTACCTCTCCAAGCTGCTCAAGGCCGGGCGCAAGGTGGCGATCTGTGACCAGGTCGAGACGGCCAAGCCGGGGCAACTGGTCAAGCGCGAGGTCACGCAGATCCTCAGCCCGGGCGCGCACTTCGACGAGCGAATGCTCGAGGCCGGACGTAACAATTTTCTCGTCGCCGTGAGCGTGTCCGGCGGCCGGTTTGGTGTGGCGGCGATCGATTTGACGACCGGCGATTTCAAGGTCGCTGAGTTGGAAAACGAGAACGCCATGCTCGCCGAGTTGGAGCGGCTCAACCCGGGCGAGGTGATTTATCCGGAAGAGTCGCAGCGCTTGGCCGCATCGATCGAGCCGAATGTTAGCGTGCTCAACGGCTACGACGGCTGGGTGTTCGCGCTCGAGACGGCGGAGTTCACGCTGAAGGATCATTTCAAGGTCGCAGCGCTCGACGGCTTCGGGCTGAAGGGCCGCACGGCGGCGACCGGTGCGGCCGGCGGCGCGCTGCATTACGTCAGCCAACACTTGCGGCGCGACGTGGCGCACTTTACTCGGCTCGCGTTTTACGAGGTCGCCGACACCCTCGTGCTCGATGCCGCGACGCTGAAGCACCTCGAGATTCTCGAGCCGCTGCATCGCGAGGCGGCCAAGCCGGGGACGCTTTACGCCGCGCTGAACCGCACCTCGACGCCGATGGGTGCGCGGCGGCTGCGCGACTGGCTCACGCAACCGCTCTCGTCGGTCGAGGCGATCCGGCGGCGGCAGACGGCGCTTGGCCAATTCCTCCACAACAGCCCGGCGCTCGACCGGTTCCGCGAAAGCTTGAAGGAAATTCGCGATCTTGAGCGGACGATTAGCCGGTTGAGCATCGGCTCCGGCAACGCACGCGACTTGGTGCAGTTGAGCGGCGCGCTTGGCCAATTGCCGATGCTGCGCGGCATGATCGCCGAGGTGCAACGCGCCATCGACCCCGTTGCGCCGCCGCTGAGCGAGGAGATTTTCGACGATGCCGAGCCTGACGGCCCGCCGCCGTTGCTGAGCGAGCTGGGCGGCCAACTGCACGAGCTGCCCGAGGTGAGCGGCCTGATTTCGCGGGCGATTGCCGATGAACCGCCGATGACGATCAAGGACGGCGGCATCATCCGCGAAGGCTTTGACCCGGCGCTTGACGAGCTGCGCCGCGGCGCGACCGAGGGCAAGAACTGGATCGCCCAGCTCCAAAAAGAGGAGTCGGAAAAAACCGGCATCACCTCGCTCAAGGTGCGGTTCAACTCTGTGTTCGGTTATTTCATCGAGGTGACCAAGACGAACCTCGACAAGGTGCCGGAGCATTACACGCGCAAGCAGACCATGACCAACGCTGAGCGGTTCATCACGCCGGAGTTGAAAGAGATGGAGGGCAAAATCCTCGGTTCGGAGGAGCGCAGCCAAAAGCTCGAGTACGAGTTGTTCCAGCGCGTGCGCGAGCAGGTGCTCCTGTCACTGCGGCAGATTCAGCAAATCGCCTCGGCGCTGGCGCAGCTCGACGTGCTCGCCGGTTTCGCCGAGGTCGCCCGGTTGCGTGGTTACGTTTGCCCCGAGGTGCGCGACGAGGGCATGCTGCAAATCGACGAAGGCCGCCACCCCGTGCTCGAGCAGGCGCTGATCGGCGAACCGTTCGTGCCGAACGATACGCAACTCGAGAGCGACGCCCAGCAGATTGCCGTCATCACCGGCCCGAACATGGCCGGCAAAAGCACGTATATCCGGCAGGTGGCGCTGCTGGCGTTGCTGGCGCACACCGGCTCGTTCGTGCCGGCCAAGCGCGTGCGGGTGGACTTGGTCGATCGCATCTTCACCCGCATCGGCGCGAGCGACGACCTGTCGCGCGGCCAGTCGACCTTCATGGTCGAGATGACCGAGACGGCGAACATTTTGAACAACGCCACCGACCGGAGCCTCGTCGTGCTCGACGAGGTCGGGCGCGGCACGAGCACGTTCGACGGCTTGAGCCTGGCATGGTCGATCGTCGAGCATCTGCACAATCAGGTCGGGGCGAAGACGCTCTTCGCGACGCATTACCACGAGCTGACCGAGTTGGCCGACCGGCTGCCGCGCCTTCGTAATTTCAACGTCGCCGTGCGCGAATGGAACGAGCAGATCGTGTTTCTGCACAAGATCGTCGAGGGCGGCGCGGACAAAAGCTACGGCATCCACGTCGCGCGCCTGGCCGGCGTCCCCAAACCGGTCATCGAGCGGGCCAAGGCCATCTTGCGCAACCTCGAGGAGACGGAACTTTCTCCCGACGGGGAGACACGCTACGTCTCGCGGCACAGCGTCGAGCGGGAAAAACTCCGCCAGATCGAGCCTGCCCCGCAGCTCGACCTCTTCGCGGGCCAATGACAGCTTGACCTCGAGGGCGCGCTTGGCCAAGCTGCGCGGCCCGCTCGGAGAGATGGCTGAGTGGTCGAAAGCGCTCCCCTGCTAAGGGAGTATAGGTTCACGCCTATCGAGGGTTCGAATCCCTCTCTCTCCGCCACTTCTTTTCCGATTGCCGTTTCACGGGGTTCAGTTCTCCAAAACACCTTTTTTTGCTTGGACAAGCTTGATTTTCTCTTTGCTTGTTCGCATTCTTCAGCCATCTTTTCCAAGCACCTTTCTTTTATGCACCTGCGAGGTTTCCACTCTATTTTGTCAGTGTTGATCCTGTCTTTGCTTGGGTCAACTGGGAACCATTCCTTTGCCGCCGCGATTTTTGACCGCGACGTGGCTCCGTTGCTGATTCGGCACTGTCTCGAGTGCCACAACGGGTTTGACCTGAAGGGAAAGCTGGACTTGTCCCAGCGCGATGCCGCGTTAAAAGGCGGCAAGCATGGGGCGGTGTTCGTGGCTGGGAAACCAAGCGAGAGCCTGCTGTGGGAAAAGGTCGCCGAAGACGACATGCCCCCGGACAAGCCGCTTGGCCAAGCGGAGAAAACACTGCTCCGCGACTGGATCGCCGCCGGGGCCAAATGGGGCGCGAACGACGATCTTGATCCGTTCCAATACACCACAGCCAAGCGCGGCGGCTACGACTGGTGGTCGCTACAGCCAATCGGGCAGCCCGAACCGCCGGAGGTCTCGCAGACCGGCTGGGGGGCCAACCCGATCGATGCGTTCATCCTTGCCAGACTCGATGCGGCGAAGCTGAAGCCAAGCGCCCCGGCCGATGCCCGGGTGTTGATCCGCCGTTTGTATTTTGACCTGACCGGCCTGCCGCCCACGGCGGAACAGGTTGCGGCGTTCGTTGCCAACCCGACCGATGCGGCGTATCGCAAGGTGGTCGATGACCTATTGAGTTCGCCGCACTACGGCGAGCGCTGGGGCCGGCACTGGCTTGACCTCGCGCGGTTCGGCGAGAGCGACGGCTTTGAGCGCAACAACGTCCGCAACAACCTATGGCCGTATCGCGACTGGGTGATCCGCGCGCTGAACGACGACATGCCGTATGATGAATTTGTGCGGATGCAGGTTGCCGGCGATGTGCTCAAGCCGGGCAATCCGGCCGGCCAAAAGGCGGTCGGTTTTCTCGTGGCCGGGCTGCACAACACAGTCGTCGGTGGCAGTGAGTTCATGAAAAAAACGGCGCGTCAGGATGAAATCGAGGAGATCATTGGCACGGTCGGGCAGACGTTTGTCGGGCTCACGGTCAACTGCGCGCGCTGCCACAATCACAAGTTCGATCCCATTCAGCAGAAGGAATATTACCAAATGACCTCGGCGATCGCCGGGGTGTTTCACGGCGAACGCAGCGTCGCAGACCCGGAGCTGGCGCGACAGCGCGAGGTGCTGCGAAAACAGATTGCGTCGTTGAGCGAGGAGCTTGCCAGGATCGAAAACCGCGCCCGCGAAACCGCGCTCGCCAAGCGCAAACATCGTGACCCTGAGGAGAAGCCGGAGCCGCCCACGCCGTTTGCCCGCTGGGAATTTGATACTGGCCTTGAGGACAGCCTCGGCACGTTGCACGGCACGGCCAAGGGAGACGCTCGACTTGAGGGAGGTGCGTTGGTGGTGGATGGCAGTGACGCGTGGGTCGAGACCGCACCGCTCAATTCGCCCCTGCGCGCCAAGACGCTTGAGGCGTGGGTGGCGTTGGGTAGCCTCAACCAAAAGGGAGGCGGCGTGATCGGGGTGCAGAGCAACGACGGCCAGTTTTTCGATTCCGTCGTGTTCGCCGAGCGCGAGTCCCGCCGATGGATGCCGGGCAGCAACGGACTCGTCCGGACCAAGTCGTTCGGGGTTCCGGAGGAAAACGAGGCGCATCAGCAGGCGGTTCACATCGCGATTGTTTATCAGGAGGACGGCACGATCACCGGCTATCGCAACGGTGCGCCGTACGGCAAACCGTACAAGACCGGTTTTCAGGAATTTGCCGCCGGTAGCTCGCAGGTGATTTTTGGGATGCGGCATCGGGGTGGCGGTAATAATTTTCTCAACGGAAAAATCCATCGCGCCCAGCTTTACAACCGGGCTCTTGGCCCGGACGAAATCGCCGCCTCGGCCGGGGTGGAGTCAACGTTTGTCGGCGAGGCGGAGTTAGCTGCCGCGCTTGCCCAAGCGAAACTGGCCCGGCGCAAGGCGCTCAAGGATCAGTTGACCGGCCTGAGCGCGCGCGAACAAGAGCTGGGCAGCGGCTCGTCGATGAAGGTTTACACCGTGGCCGCCCGCGGCAACCCCGGCATGGTGCGGCTGCTCAAACGCGGCAACGCGATGGACGAGGGCGAGGTTGTTCGGCCCGGTGCGGTCGCCGCGCTGCGGATGTTGAGCAGCGACTTCGGCATTAGCCCGGACGCGTCCGACAACGAGCGGCGCAAACAGTTGGCGCATTGGCTTACGGACACGAACAATCCGCTGTTCACGCGGGTGATCGTGAACCGCGTTTGGCATTATCACTTCGGAACCGGCATCGTGGAAACGCCGAACGATTTTGGGTTCAACGGCGGCCGCCCGAGCCATCCGGAGCTGCTCGACTGGCTGGCATCGGAGTTCGCGGCCAACGGCCAGCAGCTCAAGGCGCTGCACCGGTTGATCGTGACCTCGAACACTTACCGGCAGGCCTCCGCCCCCCGGGCGGACGGTATGGCTGTCGATGCCGAAAACCGGTTGCTTTGGCGCAAGTCGCCGGTGCGGCTCGATGCCGAGTCGTTGCGCGACGCCGTGCTCGTCGTCTCCGGTAAGCTCAACCCGAAGATGGGCGGCCCCGGTTTTCGCGACGTCTCCATTACTCCGAACAACGGGACCACCTACTACGAGCCGATTTATCCGGAGGGCGACGAGTACAATCGCCGCACCGTTTACCGCTTCAGCCCAAGGGGAGGGCGCAGCGCGATTCTCGACACGTTCGACTGCCCGGACCCCTCAACCACCGCGCCGCGCCGTGCCGTGACCACCACCCCGCTGCAGGCGTTGGCACTGTTGAACAACCATTTCATTTTGAACAAAGCCGGGGCGATGGCCGACCGCGTGGCGTCCCACGCCAAGGGCAACCTCGACGAGCAGGTAAAGCAGATCTTCCTCGACGCCTTCCAGCGCCAGCCGGCCGCCGAGGAGCTGCGCTTGGCCAAGCGCTTGGCTGGCGAGTATGGCCTCGTCACGCTCTGCCGCTCTCTGTTTAACAGCAACGAATTTGTCATCCTCAACTGATATGAACGACTTGGGCACACTCAATCGAAGGAATTTTTTTAACTGGGGCATCCGTGGCATCGGCGCCACGGCGTTTGCGAGCCTGCTGGCGCGCGACACCACCGCACAGGTATCGTCGCTTGGTCAAACGGCGTTCCCGAACTTCGCGCCCCGGGCCAAGCGGGCGATCCACATCAGCCTCGTTGGCGGCATGAGCCACATCGACTCGTACGACCACAAGCCGGGGCTGGACAAGGCTCACGGCAAGCCGCTTGGTTCCAACGAAAAACCGGACATCTTCTTCGGCAAAGTTGGTCTGCTGCGAAAGAGCGATTTTCAATTCAAGCCGCGTGGCCAGAGCGGCCTTTGGCTGTCGGACATGTTTCCCAACATCGCCGAGATGGCGGACCAGATGACCGTCATCCGCTCGATGACCACCGACTCGGCCAACCACACGCCGGCGTTGTTTTTCGCCAACAGCGGTTTTGAGTTTAACGGTTTCCCTTCCGTGGGTAGCTGGGTGTCGTACGGGCTGGGCTGCGAGACCGAGTCGCTGCCGGCGTTTGTCGTGTTGAGCGACGGGCGCGGTGGCCCGAACGGCGGAGCGTCCAACTGGACCAGCGGCTTCCTGCCGTCACAGCATCAGGGCGTCGAGCTGCGGAGCGGAAAGACGCCGGTGCGCGACCTGTTTCCAGCGATCGAACAGCCGAAAGGCTCGGACGCCGCCGCCCGGGATTTTCTGCAAAAACTTAACGCCCGCCACGCCGATCGCAGCGGTGCCGACGCGATGTTGAGCGCCCGCATGCGGAGCTATGAACTTGCCGCGCGCATGCAGCTTTCCGTGCCGGAGGTGAGCGACATCAACGGCGAGCCGGAATATATTCGCAACATGTACGGTCTTGGAGAAGGCCGCACCGAGGACGCCGGGCGCCGCTGCCTGTTGGCGCGTCGACTGCTCGAGCGCGGTGTGCGGTTCGTGCAGATTTACTCTGGAGGCCCGATCGGTGGTTCGCCACGCGCGAGCTGGGACGCCCACGAAAACGTGCAGGACAATCACTCAACCGAGGCCGGCCGAATCGACAAACCGATCGCCGGTCTGCTGCGTGATCTCAAACAGCGCGGGATGCTCGACGACACGCTGGTGCTGTTCACCACCGAGTTTGGCCGGACGCCGTTTGCGCAGTCGAACGCCGATCAGGTTGGCCCCGGTCGCGACCACAACAAGTACGGCTTCTCCTGTTGGCTTGCCGGCGGCGGTGTGAAGGCGGGGTTCAGCTACGGGAAGACCGATGAGATCGGTTGGAAGACGGTGAAAAACCCAGTGCACTGGCACGACTTCCACGCCACCGTGCTGCACCTGATGGGGGTTGATCACAAGAATCTGACCTTCTACCACAACGGCATCGAGCGCCGCCTGACCAACGTCCACGGCCACGTTGCCAAAGGCATGTTCGCTTAACTTTTTCGGTGTCGAAAAACCGGCCTATTCGCGGCACAACTTGAGGAAGGCCTGCTCGTCGAGGATGGCGACGCCGAGTGATTCGGCCTTGGCCAACTTCGAGCCGGCTTTTTCGCCGGCGAGGAGGTAGTCGGTTTTTTTGCTGACGCTGCCGGTGGTTTTGCCGCCGTTGGCCTCGATCTTCGCCTTGGCCTCGTCGCGGCTCAGCGTCCGCAACGTGCCGGTGATGACGAAGGTTTTCCCGTCGAACACGCCGCCGCCGCTTGGCTTGCCGCCGCGTGGCTCGATGCCGAGCTTGGCCAAGCGCGCGACAGTGGCGCGGCCAGTTTCGGACGCGAACCAATCGAGTACGCTGCCCGCGACCGACGGCCCGGCTTCGGTCGTGTAGTTGGGCGGGTGGTCGCCGTTTTCCTTCGTTATTTTTGCGAAGCCAAGCGCCACCAAGCCGTCAAGCAACTCGCGGATTTCCGAAACCAAGCCGGTGTATTGCTGCTCGCGCTCGGCCTTGTCGGCGTCCGACTTGGGCCGGTTGTTCCGCGAGCGCGGATTGATCTGAACCGTCTCGGCGACTTTTTCGTCCAGCGCGATGACGTTGCGCAGCAACGGCGACGCGGCGACGGCCGGCATGTCGTCGTGAAACTTGCCTAAGCTACCGGCGATCGTGCGGCCCATCTCCGGGATGGCCAGCGCGAACAGCCAGCGATCCAGCCCCATGCTGCGCGCGCGCGCGACCGACTCGACGAGCTTGGTGGCATTCTTCTCGCCGAACATCCGCGGCTCGTCGTCGGTGCCCAGGTTCAGCGGGCCAAGCTGCTCGACGGTCAGCCCGAACAGATCCAGGGGGTCTCGGGCCAGTTGGCACTCAACGAGCTTGTCCGAGACGACGTCACCGAGGCACTCGATGTCGAGCGCGGCGCGGGCGGCAAAATGCTCGAGCCGTTGCGCCGCCTGCGCGGGGCATTGCAGGTTGATGCAGCGCCACGCGACGAACGCCTCGTCCTTGCGGATCTCGCCGCCACACTCGGGGCACCGGCCGCCGGTGGCACCCTGCATATCGAACGGCTCGGCGTCGGCCGGCCGCAAATCCTTCACGACGCTGATGACGCCGGGGATGACGTCGCCGCGTTTCTCGATGACGACCGTGTCGCCGACGCGGATGTCTTTGCGGGCGACTTCGTCCTCGTTGTGCAGCGTGGCGCGGCTGATCGTCGAGCCGTCGACGAAAGCCGGCTCCAACTCGGCGACCGGCGTGAGCGTGCCGGTGCGGCCGACCTGGACGGTGATCGCGTTTAGCTTGGTTTGCGTCTGCTCGGGTGCGTATTTGTAGGCCATCGCCCAGCGCGGCGCCTTAGCGGTGGCACCGACGCGCTCGCGAAGGTCGAAGCGGTTCAGCTTAATGACAGCGCCGTCGGTGTCGTAGTCGAAGCCGGGCCGGACGCGGTCCAACTCGGCGATGGCGTCGAGGATGTCGTCCACGCCGGAGCAGCACCACGTGTGTTGTGGTGTGCGAAAACCAAGCTGGCCAAGCGCGTCGAGTAGGGCGGATTGCGAGTCGATTGCCGGGCCGCCGCGGATCTCGCCGCTGCCGTAAAGAACGATGTCGAGCGGCCGCTTGGCCACGAGCGCGGAGTCGAGCTGCTTGAGCGAACCGGCGGTGGCGTTGCGGGGGTTCGCGAAGAGCGGCACGCCGGCAGCGGCTCGCTCGCGATTGAGCTGCGCGAACCCGGAGCGCGTCATGATCACCTCGCCGCGCACCTCGAGCACTCCGGGGGCGTCCGTTTGGCCAAGCGCATTGAGCCGAAGCGGGATGGTGCGGATGGTTCGGAGGTTGGCCGTGACGTCGTCGCCGGCAATGCCGTCGCCGCGGGTGGTGCCGCGGGTGAACAGGCCATCCTCAAAACGAAGGCTGATCGCGACGCCGTCGGCCTTGGGCTCGACGAGCCACTCGAGCGGC
>JABGZB010000144.1 GCA_018674955.1 Verrucomicrobiota bacterium
AATGTGCGGAACAAAGTCTTCGGCAGCAGATCGCAAAAGATGAACAACGCCAACACACCGAAAAGAAATACCGGCCAAAACCAGCTTTTGGCCAAGTGCTGATTCAGCAGGGTCACGAGCAGGGTGATGATGGCGGCATTGGCCAGTGTGTTGCCGACGAGGATGGTCCAGAAAAACCGCTCCGGCTCACGGTAGTAATTGAACAGGATTTTTGCCTGCGCTTGGCCGGTGCGCATCTGTTGGCGAATGCGGAGTCGGTTGAGCGAGAAAACGCCCGTCTCCATGCCGGACAAAAGAAACGACACGCTTGCGCAAAGGAGAATCAGGACAATGTAAATGGCCACGGTCATTTCGGGTTAGCGATTGCTCCTTTTCACGACAAGCTCCCGCACACGGCGCTCGTCAGCCACCACGGCGATGAGTTGCAATCCGTCGATCGTCGCAGACTCCCCGACACGCGGAACAACCTCCTTCAGCGCCACGAGCAATCCCCCCATCGTGTCCACCTCCTGCAACCCCTTCAAGGCCGGGTAAACTTTTTGGAAATCCTCCACCGGCAGCACGCCGTTGACGCGCCAGCGGTTGCGGTCGAGTTTTTCCACTGTGAACTCCGCCTTCTCGCCTTCATCCCGAATTTCACCAACCATCTCCTCGAGGATATCCTCCACGGTCACCAACCCCGCTGTGCCGCCGAATTCGTCCACCACAATGGCCAAGCCGCGTCGCTGCCGCTGCATGCTCCGAAGCAGATCCAGCAGGTTCATGCTCGCCGGCACAAACGACGGAAACTCGATCGCCTCGGCCAGGTCAGCCTGGGGATCGAGCAGCAACTTGCGAGTGTTCAACACGCCGACGATCGTGTCCGGCGTCTCATCAAAAATCGGCAACCGCGTGAACTTGTGCTTGCGCGCGGCGGCGATCATTTCATCGAGCGTCAAGTCGTCATCGATGCTGGCCATCTCGGAGCGAGGCTTCATCACATCCTCAGCCGTGCGCCGGTCAAGCTGGATGATTTCCAGCATCGTATCTCGCTCGGACCGATCCAGCACACCTTGTTGGTACGCCCAATCCAGCAGCTCGGCATATTCCTCGTCGGACACATTTGGGTTGGGCTTGATCTTATCCGGTACACAAACCTTGATCGCCAAGTCAACCAAGCGCTGGGAGATGGCACGAACTGGCAGCGCGAATTTTTGAAAAACCCAAACCGGCTTGGCCAAGCGCAACGCCCATTTCTCTGGTGATCGCACCGCCAAGGTCTTGGGCAATATTTCACAGAATCCCAGGATGCTACCTAAGAGAAGAAAGCCGTAACCGACAATCTGCCAAGTTGAGCCACTGATAATCTGTTGAAGGCCAAGCCCGAGGATGATGCAATTGGCAAAAGTACTGCCTAGTGCCAGAGATGAGATTAGTTCTTGAGGGTTGGCAAGGAGTCGGCTTACCCGTTCGCCCCGTCCGGGATGCTCCTTGGCCAAGCGGCCAGTCTGCCATAGGCTCAACGAGAAAAACGCCGACTCAGCCGCAGCGAAGAGAAAACTCGCCACGGCAAACCCAGCAATGAGGCTGATAGAAAGAATCACCTCCATCAACAGAAAGCCCTAAAAAGCAAAATATCGAGCATATAACAGCACTTGGCTAAACGAATGATACGAGTCGCAAGGAGTAAGGAGCAAGGAACAAAGTCGGAAGTCGCAAGTCGGAAGTTGGAAGTTGGAAGTTGGAAGGAGCAAGGCGGAAGTTGGCAGTCGCAAGGGGAACCGCTCGTATCGCGAGGGGAAAGGCCTCTGTCGCAAGGAGAACCTCACGTGCCGCGAGGGGAAAGGCCCGTGCCCGCGAGGGGAAAGGCCCGCGCCGGAGTCTTTACAACTGAATACCACCCACAGGATACTTGTAGATTTTCAGCATATTCCTAGAACCAAGCTTCTTACGCCTTTCGACTTACGACTTGAAACTGCCAACTGACGACTTAAAACTGCCAACTTGAAAAATTTCCTTGCCCTCGGCCTCAGCGTATGGTTTGTTCATTTCAAATTGAACGTTCTGATGCC
>JABGZB010000009.1 GCA_018674955.1 Verrucomicrobiota bacterium
TCGGCCGCTGGGAGTTGTACAACCTCGCGGAGGACCGCACGGAAACGCAAGATTTGGCAGCGAAGAATCCAAAACGAGTCGAAGCAATGGCCAAGGAATGGTTCCGCCTGGCCGAGGATGTGGATCGCTTGAAAGGACGACATTTGAACCCGGTGAAGGACAAATTGGCCAATCTCAATTTTCGAAAGGATACGAGCAGCGGTCGTGCCCAGAAATAAACGCGGATTTGCGCTTGGCCAATCGGATGTGGAATCGCTCATTCGAAAGGTGGACGGACTGAAATAAAAACAAACTACTTGTCTATAACAAGAACTGACTCATTCACAGCTCCTTTCCAACTCCACCCTCTAAAATGTCTGATGAGCCAAAAACCGACTCTTAAAGAATCGACGCGAGTTTGGACGCCTACGCCCAAAGCCAAAAGATTCTTTGGAAGAATCGTTAATAGTCAACTAATGATCCTGCTGCTTTCAATGGCGATGCAGAGTGCGACTGCCCATATGGATGCGGACGCGGTCGCCGCCAAGCGGCCCATGGTTTCAGGCACATTGATCGGGAGTGACGGACTGCTGGGGGTGCCTGTCATGGGAGGCGATTCCATGCCCAAGCCGATCATGGGGGTTGGGATCAGTTTCGATGGTACGGTCTACGTCACCGAGACTGTTCGGCAGCAGCGTGAGGAGATCAGCCTTATTCAATCGCCGTTCCTACACGAACAGGACATGGAACTGATATCCACAAAAGCAAAGCGCCAGTGGATAATGGAGAATTACTCACGACAAATCGCCGCTCGCCAGGGAGTGGGCGACTACAACGGTGACGGCAAGGTGGACGTCAAGGACTTGTCGGTGCGCAGCGAGAAGATCTACACACTGCAAGACGAGAACGCCGATGGGGTGTTTGACAAGGCGACACTTTTTGCCGACGGCTTCAACAAAGTCCTGACTGGGGTTGCCCACAGCGTCACGCCGATCGACGGACACGTCTACACCACGATTATTCCCGATCTCTGGAAGTTGACCGATACAGATGGCGACGGGGTGTCGGACCGCAGGGAGAGCATTGCCCATGGCTTCGCCCCCCACATCGGCTACGGCAATCATGACCTCCACAGCATTGTCCAAGGCTATGACGGCAAGCTCTATTGGAGCATGGGCGATCGTGGTGTGGATGTCCTGACAAAAAAGGGGACGCGTGTCAGTAACCCGCATTCCGGCTGCATCTTGCGCTGCAACCCTGACGGAAGCGAGTTCGAGGTTTTTGCCAGTGGTCTGCGCAACTGCCAGTACTTCGATTTTGATAACCATGGCAATATCTTTTCCGTCGACCATGACGCTGATTTCCAAGGGGAGCGGGAGCGCCTTGTCTATCTGCCTGAAGGTTCGGACTCGGGATGGCGCATGTATTATCAATATCGGAATACCACCCTGGTTCGGGCTGCGCGGGAGGACCTCTATAACCCATGGCTGGCAGAGAAGATGTGGGTTCCATTTCACAAGGGTCAGCCTTCTCACCTCCTGCCTGCCATTGAGAACAGCTGGAACGCCCCGGCCGCATTCTCGTTTCAGCCTGGCACGGCACTGGGCGGCGCCTACAGGGATCATTTTTTCCTGGGTGGAAAAGGTGATATTCGTGCCTTCAGGATGATTGCCGACGGGGCCGGTTTCAAAAGACAGGGCGATCACATCCTCATCCAAGGACTTGCCTGGCAGGTGTTAACGTCGACTTTTGGACCGGATGGACGCCTCTATTTCACCCTCTGGAGGCCGAGTGGCGGGATGAGCCAACTGTGGACCCTGCAGGCAGGCACCGATACGCAAAAGATGGTCCAGGTAAAGGCGATCCTGGCCGAAGGCTTCAACAAGCAGACCGTTGTTGAACTGCTTGCACTTCTTGGTCACACCGATCGCCGAATCCGCCAGCAAGCGCAGTTTGCACTTGTCGCCCGTCGTGAGATCAAGGCTCTGCGCGTCTTGGCAGCGGATCGCAAGGCCGAATTTTTCCCTAGACTGCACAGTTTGTGGGGACTGGGTCAACTTAAGCACAGGGATCGGGACTTGCTTACGGTTCTGTGTGCCGACGACAGTGATGAACTGCGTGCCCAGACCGCCCGCTGGGCAGGCGAGCTTGGCTTTGATCCCGACAACCGAATACCTGTCCTGCTTCGCGATCCGTCGCCGCGCGTGCGACTGATGGCCGGCATCGCCTGCGGCAAGCTCAAGAGCAAGAATGCGTTGGGCGCCCTCACCGAACTGATCGTTGCGGCTGACAACAAGGAACCCGTTTTGCGCCATGCCGGCGTCATCGGCCTGGTCGGCGTTGCCACACCAAGAGAGCTGGAAGCCTACGCCGGATACCCTTCGGAGGCCATGCGTATTGCTGCCGTCGTCGCCCTCAGGCGACTACGGGCCGTCAAGGAATTGACGGCCTTTGTCAACGATTCTTCACCACAAGTCATGAGCGACGCCGTCCGAGCCATCTACGACGAAGCCGCACCTCAAACCTTTGTGGAGCACCCAAAGGCCCTGGCCGCAGTTGCGGCGGCGCTCGATCCGCAACATTCGGTCTCTGTTAACGTCCGTGCAATTGCCGCCAATCGTCGCCTCGGCACCATCGCCTCCGCCAAGCGCATCTCCGGTTTCCTGACCACTCCAAATCTGAGTCGCGCTCTACGTGTTGAAGCGCTTTACGCCCTCCAATCCTGGCCGCAGGCATCGACACTGGATCCAATAGACGGGCGTTATTTTCCCATTCCAGCGGGTGACCTGGATACGCTCAGTGCGGCTATTGGCCCTGAAATCTGGTCTTTGGCAAATGACGCTGACGACAAGGTTTCGCGACGAGCCATCTCGGTATTACAGAGCATCAAGCCGAGCAAGGCACAACGGGATCAAGTGGCTGGCTTCGTGTTGGACGAAGGACAACGGAGCACCGTGCGCAAGGCATGGCTGCGCTGGCTACGGAAACAGGATCTCGCCCTGTTTACTTCGGTCGGCGTCAAGGCCCTGTACTCCAAGTCTCCTGAACTTCGAGTGGTCGCCGCGCAGGAGTTGACGGAGGCCAAACAGGGCAGGTCTGCCGTCAATAGCTACCTGCTGGCGACACTGAAAAATTCCGGTGACACCGTTGAACTGCAGCGGGCGATCAAAATGGTGCCAAGGTTGCCGTCAAAGAAGTCGATCATCGAACAACTCGTCAAGGAACTGATCGCGGGGAGAATCGCCCCGGATATCCAACTGGAAGTTCTCGAAACCGCGACCACTGCCACGCGTGACTACACGGAGCTCAAGTTGCAGCTGGAGCAGTATCAAAATTCCATTAACAAGGAGGATGTCATGGCCCGCTATGGCGTTGCCCTGCAGGGCGGTAACGCCGAAAAAGGTCGTGGTATCTTTTTCGGCCACGCACAGGCCCAATGCTCGAAGTGTCATGCGTTGAAACAGGTCGACAAACAGGTTGGGCCGAGCTTGGAAGGCATCGCCAAACGCCATTCGCGCGAATATCTGCTCCAATCCATCGTAGATCCACAGGTCAAAATCGTCCCTGGTTACGGGATCGTCACAGTGCAACTCACGGACGGGCGCACGGTCAGCGGCACGTTGATGAGCGAGGGTGATAACGGCATAACCGTCAATCTACCTGACAACTCACGGGAATCCTTTGCCACCTCCGAAATTAAATCCCAATCGAAACCCGTTGGAACGATGCCCGACCCCAAAACGATTCTTAACCTGCGACAAATTCGCGATCTGGTTGCCTACCTCGCCACTATGAATTAGAGCCAGACTGGGTTCACCATGAAGAACACAATTAAGATCCCGATGCTTGTGTTCAGGGTGAAGAGTTGAAATAAAGTCCCATAGGGTTTGTTATGACAACGATTGGCTTGCTGCCGCTTGGCCGGAGTGGTAGCAGTGCTGTTTGAACACATCCCGTTTAATTTGCCTTTGGCTTGTAGTCGCCGTCATTTCGTTGACTTCATTCACGGCGCTTGGTCAGCCGTATTTACGCGCTGAGTTGCCGCCGTTGCTTGAGTTTCTCGATGGTCGCAAAGTTAAATCCCACGGTGAGTGGAAAGAGCGCCGCGAGGAAATCCGCTCGTTGCTCATCAAATATTTCATCGGCAGTTTCCCCAGTGAAATACCGCAGATTACCGGGGCCAAAGTCACTAGCGAAAAAGTACACGAGGATGGCTCCACTCGGCGGCGGATTCGCGTCACGCTGGCCACGCCGAATCGTGTCGTCTACGAGATGGCACTTTGGTTGCCCGATGGCAAAGGCCCGTTTCCGCTGCTGCTAACCGCACCTCGGTTTTACCAGCGTTACTGGGGTGAGGATGCGCTGGAGCGTGGCTACGCCGTCTGCCTGTTCCCGGGCGTGGACAGTCACCACCGAGAGACTGACTACCCGGGCTACGACAGTGTTTGGCAGACCTTCCGCAAGGAATATCCAGAGGCTACCTGGACGGAGATCAGCACAAAGGGCTGGCTGGCCAGTCGCTGCATCGATTATCTTCTGGGTGATCAATCCATTGCCAAAATTGATGCCGACAAAATCGCGATCATCGGGTTTTCGCGTTACGGCAAACAGGCGATGATTGCCGGTGCTTTCGATGAGCGCATTACCTGCGTCGTCGCCCGCAGTCCGGGTTCGCCCGCGTCCAGCCCCTACCGGTTCACCAGTCGTAACACCTACGCCGAGGCACCATCCGATTTTCCAAGTGAATGGTTTCTTCCCTCGCTGCGCGACTTCACAGGTCGCGAGAATGAACTGCCGATCGATGCCCACGGCTGGTATGGGCTGATCGCGCCGCGCCACTGCCTCATTCATACCGCGCACAACGACGGCGCCGAGCCGACCTTCGCTGTCGAGAAGGCCTACATCGAAGGCCGCTCTGTTTATCGGCTCCTCGGCGCGGAGCAAAACCTGCGGATTGATTACCGCACCGGTGGCCACTCATCCGGCCCGCCGCCGGAACAGGTCAGCCGGGCTGATCGGCAGCGTAATCTCGATTGGATCGACCTGGCTTTCGGCCGCGGATTGGCCAAGCAAGGGGAGTTTTCCGAGCAATTGATCCATGACTTTGACTGGAAACAGTGGTGCAGCCAGCAAAATGCAACCAGCTTGGCTATCGCCAAGGACGCTACCGCCATCGAATGCATCAAATGGTCGCTTGGCCAAGCACCGAAGACTTTGTCGCCGGTCGAGCAAGCGGAGTTTCTCACTGATGCCGAGTCGAGTTTGATGACGCACGACCGCTGGACGCCCAAGGGCGTACACCGGGTACCAATCCACTTTGGCCATGGTGTGCGGGGTAATCTTTATTTCAAAGACGGAGCGCCGACGCCCATGCCGGTGGTCGTTTGGCTGCATCCTCTCTCCTATCACAGCGGCTACAACGAGGGTTACGGCGTGCAAGGCACAACGGTTTATCAACGGCTGGCCGAGAACGGTTTCGCCGTCATCGCCTACGATCAATGCGGCTTTGGACTGCGGCTGCTCGAGGGGCGCGACTTTTACAAAAACCATCCGCGCTGGTCGAAGCTTGGCCGGATGGTGATGGACGCTCGGGCTGCTGTGAGTTTTGCCGTCGAGGGGAGGGGCGCAGCAAAAAGCGCGATCCCCGAGTTCGACACCAAGCGGGTGTTCCTGCTTGGGTATTCAAGCGGCGCGCTGACTGCGATGTATGCCGGCGCGCTCGATGATCGCGTCGCAGGTGTAGCCTGTTTCAGTGGCTGGACTCCCTTGCGAAATGCCGGCAATGCCAGGGTGACCGGCGGCAACAGGCGCCTCTGGGAACTGCACGCGCTTCAACCGCGTCTTGGCCTCTTTAATGGGCGGGAGAGCGAAATGCCTTTCGACTACGATGATGTGCTTGGTCTTGTGCTTCCGAAACCATGTTTGGTTGTCACACCCAAGCGCGATCGTTTCACCGATTTCAGCGCAGTAGTCGAAGTCATCGACAAAGTCCGATCGGCCAAGCCGCGCATCGCCAAAGGCTCATTCGCCTGGCTTGCACCCGACGTTACCAACAGATTTCAAGCCGACCAGCATCAGGAATTCATTAACTGGACAAAGACCCTGGAGTAACCATTTGCCCAGGCGCCTGACTCACTTTCTTTTTCTTTTATTGCGCTTTTTGTGAAGGCGGGGGGGGAGTGGTGTTGTCGTAAAGGGGTCGGTTCTTGTTATTGACAAGTGAGGGGGCTTTATCGAGTTCTCCAATAATCTGGATCACGATGGAGGTGTATGACGACAGATACTTCAATCAAGTTTGTTTCAACCGAAAAAGTATTCCGAAAGGAAATGTTTTGGCCAAGCAACACCGGACATCACCCTCGACAAACGGGAAAAGCTTGGGATTCAACTCGATTCGGTTGATCGCATCCTGACAGAACTGAGATATCGCCTTCCGAAGCCGGCCTGCTTGGCCTCGTACCACGCTGCCGCATCGATCATTTCCGACTCCGCTACGGGGTGGAAACGAATGGGATTCATCCCAGCGATGCGTAGGCTTTTTTGAAAACATCTGCGGCGTCGCGAAGTTCGACATCGCCTTCACCCACTTCCCGGCAACGCTTTTGGATTTCCTCCCTCCAGGAGGGTGATTACTCCGCTCCGAGATCGGCGTCGAGGCTCTAGATCAGGCGCTCGGCCACGAATGCCCGTGCTTGAAGTGAGAGCCCCAGCGCCTCGGTTACAATTTCCCCCCCGTCATTTTCATGTGTGATGCTTGTGGCTCATTGCCCGATAGCCAACATGAATTCTCCTTTCGCTGCTACAGGCCAAGTGCTGAGGGCGGCGGTCGTTTATATTCGTGCTACGGTGTAGTGTGGGTCGTCATCTGCCATCACGATTTCGACAAGCGATCCGGCGTCTTTGAGTAGTTGCTGGCATTCTGGACTCAGATGGCGCAATTGGACGCGTTTTCCAGCTTTCTTGTAGCGCTCAGTCACGCTGCTGAGCATTTCAAGACTTGAGAAATCACAAACGCGGGCATCTTTGAAATCGATAATGACTTCGTCCGGGTCGTTCGCGGTGGATAGACGTTCGGCGAACTCACGGACGGAACCGAAGTAGAGGAGGCCGTGGAGGGTGTAAACGCGACTGCCGTCATCGAGATCTTTCGGGAAGAGTCGGATGTGTTTGGCACTCTCCCAAGCGAAGACCAGCGTGGATAAGATTACTCCCGCCAATACAGCCAGCGCCAGATTGTGCATGAACACGGTTATCAGGGTAACGGAGATAATCACTAAAATTTCGGAAAATGGCACCCGGCCGAATGTTTCGAAGGTGGACCACTCAAAGGTGCCGATCACGACCATAAACATCACGCCCACGAGTGCAGCAATTGGGATTTGGCCAATGACGGGGCCTCCAACCATGATGAATAAGGCCAAGGTGACGGCTGCGGTGACACCGGAAGTGCGTCCGCGTCCACCGGATTTTATGTTGATGAGGCTTTGGCCAATCATTGCGCATCCGCCCATGCCGCCGAAAAGACCGGATAGGAAGTTAGCACCTCCTTGTGCGATACACTCGCGGTTTCCTTGGCCTCTTGTTTCGGTGAGATCGTCGATGAGTTGCAGTGTCATGAGCGATTCGATGATACCAACCATAGCCACTGCAAAGGCAGTGCCACCGATGACTTTGATCGCCTCTATGTTCCAAACAATATCCGTTGGGAGATGCGGAATTGGAAAGGCCCCGCTGAGAGTGCCGCTGCCTGTGCCTTCGAGAAGAACGTCCGACACGGTTCGCGTATCGGCCAAGAAGAAATTAACCAAACCGACGATGACGATAGCGACGAGAGTCGAGGGGAGTGCTTTTGTTAATTTCGGTAATAGTTGAATGATCAACATAGTGAAAGCTACGAGCCCTATCATCGTAACGAGTTGGGTTTGATCGAACCAAACGCCTTCTACTGTTTTGAATGAGCCGAATTGGGCCATGAGGATTACGATGGCGAGGCCATTGACAAAACCCATCATCACCGGGTGGGGCACCAATCGGATGAAACGTCCGAGTTTTAGTGTGCCGAAGAGAATCTGTATTATACCGGCGAGCATGATGGTGGCGAATAAGTATTGAAGGCCTAAACCTTCGCCTTGTGCTTCGCCGTAAACGACCGTTTTTCCGATGACGACAGCGATGGCGCCAGTGGCACCGGAAATCATACCCGGCCGGCCCCCGAATGTGGCCGTTACGAAGCCCATGAACACCGCCGCCCAAAGGCCTACTAGAGGAGGTACGCCGGCAGCGAATGAGAATGCAATGGCTTCCGGGACAAGAGCCAATGCAACCGTTAATCCAGAGAGAAGATCATCTTTCCAGTTGCCATTTTTTTTAGATATAAGATCAAACATTAGAGTTATAGCTTGCAGCAAGCTATAGAAGTATCAGGGAGTGCAGAGGGAGAGTGAGGCGGTCTAGGGTGTTTTTTTTGCAAAAACAACAACGAAACAGAAAAGCACCGAATCCTCCGCGCAGCGGAATATGGAGTGATAGAGAAAAATAGTAAAGCTGAAAAATGCGAACGCAGTGTGTGGTGTTCAGTTCTTGTTATTGACAAGTAACGCACCACCTTTTTCCTCGGTAAAGGGAACTTGTCTAAGCGCTTGGTTTACTACTCTTATTTTTTGCGTTTTTTATGGATGTGTGGGGGGAGCTTGGTGTTATCGCCCATTTTTTTGAGGAGGAATTCGCGGGTGACGCCGGTGTTGGTCATAAGCGTGTCCAGTTGTTTTTGGGTGGTGGCGATCTGCTTTTTATAGGCTGGCTCGGCGGCTCGGTTGTACATCTCGGCGGGGTCTTCCTGCAGGTCGTAAAACTCGACTGCTTCGGTGTCGGGGAAACGAATCAACTTGTAGCGCTCGGTGCGGATGCCCCAATGTTTTGGGGAACGGTTGTAGTAAGCATAAAAAATTGACTCCCGCCACTCCGCAGGCACTCCGCCCCGTAGCAGTGGCCGTAGGCTCACGCCCTGCATGACGCTCGGGATGGCGACGCCGGCGTAGTCGAGCATGGTCGGGCCGAAGTCGATATTCATGCCGAGTTTGGAACTTACGCTGCCGGCTTTGATCTCTTTTGGATACCGGACGATGAACGGCATCTTGAGCGACTCCTCGAGGATGAGCCGTTTGTCGTGCATGTTGTGTTGACCCAGCCAGTAGCCCTGGTCGCTGGTATAGATGATGAGCGTGTCATCCAGGATGCCTTCGGCTTGTAGATGGTCGAGTACACGCTTTACGTTGTCGTCTATCGCGGCGACGCAGCGTAGGTATTTGTGGATGAGATGCTGGTAGGCGAGCGAGCGGCGCTCGGCGGGATCGGCGGAGTGCTTAGCCAGGTAGTCCTCGTAAACGAGGTAAAAACTTTTCGGTCCCTCGGCGTCGTACATGACGGAGTAATGCTTGCCCTTGAGCAGGGGGCTGGTCTTGGTGATGTCCTCGTGCAGGCTGGGCGGCTCGGGAATTTTCACGCCCTCGTGCAGCTTTGCCCAGCGTTCGGGGTACTCAAAATATTCGTGCGGTCCCTTGAAGTGTAGGCTGAGGTAAAACGGCTTTTCCTTGTCGCGTTGCTTCAACCATTTAAGCGCCGAGTCGGCGTAGCGATCGGCGTAGTAACCTTCATACTTTTCCTGACTACCATCGGGGCGGTGCAGTGTTGGGTTGAAATAGCTGCCCTGACCAACGGTCACCGCGTAGTCGCCGACGCCGCGCGGGAACTGCTGCATGTGCCACTTGCCCACGACACACGTCTCGTAGCCGCTGTTGGTTAGCTCTCGGATGTAGCTCGGTGCGTTGGGCTTGAGGCGGCAACCGAGGTTGAGCGCGCCGGTGACGTGTGAGTATTGGCCGCTGATGATGCTAGCGCGGCTTGGTGAGCAGATGGAGTTATTGCAGCAGACGTTGGTGAATCGCATGCCCTCGGCGGCGAGCCGGTCGAGGGTCGGCGTGTGGCAGTAATCCTTGAGCCACGAGCCGTATGCGCTGATCGCCTCGGAGGCGTGGTCGTCGGACATCATGAACAAGATGTTCGGGCGCTTGGCCGCCTCGGCGGGAGCTTGGTGAAGCGCAAACAGGCATGCGGCGAGGAGAGGGATGAGATTTTTCATATGTACGCCGACGAAGTACCATCCGCACGGGCTGGATTGAAGGCTGAAATTTGTGTTTTCGTTGATGTTTGACTCTATCAAAATAGCTGTGATAGGCTCCCGTTCACTTTTTCAGATCATGGAAGCGCTGTTACATCAGCCGGTTCTGGTACTGAACCGGCTTTGGCAGGCCGTAAACATCTGCTCCGCCCGCAGGGCCTTGACGCTGCTCTTCGAGGGCAACGCGCAGGTCGTGCACAGCGAGGACGGCGACTTCAACACGTTCGGCTTTCACCAGTGGGCCGATCTTTCCGAGGAGAAACCCGATCCCGAGAGCATCCACGGCGTGAGCATCAAGCTGCGTTTGCCGCGTGTGATTCTGCTGATGGTTTACGATCGCGTGCCTCGCAAGGAGGTTAAGTTCACCCGGCACAATATTTTTCAGCGAGACAAAAACACCTGCCAGTATTGCGGCAAAAAATACGATACGAAAGACTTGAACCTGGATCATGTCGTGCCGCGACAACAGGACGGCCCGACCTCGTGGGAAAACATTGTCTGCTCCTGTGTTCCGTGCAATTCGCGCAAGTCCAACCACACGCCGGAGCAGGCCGGGATGCAATTGGTTCGCAAGCCGCGCAAGCCGCGCTGGCATCCGTTCATGCAGGTGCGCTTCAGCCTACACTACCACGAGAGCTGGCGGCACTTCCTCGACATGGCGTATTGGAACGTCGAGTTGGGCGAGGATCTGCAGTAGCTAGCAACCGGCCGACTTGGCCGACTCGATCAGCTTCCAGAATTCCGGCGTCTCCTCTAACACGCGATCTTCCCCGCCCGGCAGCTTGTTGCGATAAAGAAAATCCCAGAGATGTTTTTTTGCGTGCAGGATTCGGTGAATCAACACTCCCAACTCGTGCCGCTCGAAGTACACCCGGTAACTGCCGAGCCGGAAACGGAACAGATGCCGCCCGTCGCGGTTGAGGCGGCCGAAGCTGTCCATCTCGTCGCTGCGAACATCGTTGGGCAGACCGCGAAAGTCCCCGAGAATCTCCAACTGCAGCTCCTTGGGCAGCGTGCCAAGCTCGGCGGCGGCGGTGGGAGTGAAGATGATTTGAAACGGTGTCATGGGCTTTGTCGGCCGCAGTGTCGGCGAGGTGGTAGCGCGTACGAGAATTGAACTCGTCTTTCCGCCTTGAGAGGGCGGCGTCCTAACCGATAGACCAACGCGCCTCGCCGTGGCCGGGTTTTATGCCGATACTCCCCCCGCCAAGTCAATCCGAAAGAGTCTTTGGCCTGCATCCCGGCGCTCCCCAGTCGTTCAGTTGCCGCTCGGCCTCGCTCGGCGTTGGGGCCACTCCGAGCCGTTCCATCGCCTCGCCCACGAGGTAAAACGACCCGGTGACTACCACAAACGGCTCGGCCGCGGACCACTCCAGCGCTTGGCCAAGCGACTCGGCAACCTCGATCGCCGCCGCCGGATTGGCCGCTTGGCACATCGGTAAAAACCCTTCCGGATTGGCCGAGCGGGCGCTGCTGACCGGCGACAAAACGATGCGCTTGGTCAAGGTCGCCAACTCGGCGCAAAACCCTGCGCCGTCCTTCTCGTCCACCATGCCGAGGATGAAAACCGGCGAGTCGGCAGAAAATCCGTCCGCCAAAGCCTGCCGCAGCATCGCTGCGCCCTCGGCGTTGTGCGCACCGTCGAGCAGTACCGACTGTTCGCCGCGCCGGATGAGCTGCAGTCGCCCCGGCCAATGCACCTTGGCCAAGCCGTCGCGAATCGCCCGGGGCGGCACCGGCAACTCGCCCTGCAATCGCCTGACCACCGCCTTGGCCAAACTCGCGTTGGTTTGCTGATGCCGCCCGAGCAGCGGCAAGTCGGCGGTGGACTCCGCTTGGCCAAGCTCGATCAACTCCGCGCCTTGCCTCGCTGTTTCGGCGCGGATCACTGCCAGCGCCTCCGGTTGAGCGGCCGCCGTCAGCGCCGGGATGCCGGGCTTGATGATGCCGGCCTTCTCGGCGGCGATCGCCACGTGTGTTTCGCCGAGCCAACGCGTGTGGTCCAGCCCGATGTTGGTGATCACGCTGGCCAGTGGGGTGACGATGTTCGTCGCGTCGAGCCGGCCACCCAAGCCGGTTTCCCACAGCACGATGTCGCACGACTGCTCGGCGAAATGGCACAGCGCCGTCACCACCGCCACCTCGAAAAAAGTCGGCCCTTGGCCCTCGGGAAATCCCGCCGCTGAGTCGCGAAGCTGCGCCGTCAGCCGGGCGAGCGCCTTCTCCGGGATCAACTCGCGGTTCACCTGCATCCGCTCGCGGAACGACACGAGGTGCGGCGAGGTGAACAGCCCCGTGCGCAGGCCAGCCTGACGGTAAATCGACTCAAGCATCGCGCAGACCGAGCCTTTGCCGTTCGTGCCGGCGACGTGGATAAAACGCAACCGCTCGTGCGGCGCCCCGGCCAACGCAGCAAGACGGCGGGGGTTATCCAGCCCCAGCTTCGAGCCGAACAAATTCAGCTCGAGCAGATGTTGAATGGCTTCAGAATACGTCACGATGCGCGGGGGAGTCTCAAGACCGAACTTTCAAGTTTCAAGCGCATTACTCGAAACTGAAAACTTGAAACTTGAAACCATCCACGAAACCATTCCCGCCGGTGTTATCCATTCGTAACATTTTTTTTGCAGCGCTGCTGCTCCCGCTTGGCCAGGTGGTGGCCGGGGAGGCCAAGCCGGCGGACGCGTCCGGTGCGATGATTGAGCGCGAGTTCCGCCAACTGCTCGAGCTCGACGACAAGATTCACGACGATGTCGATGAGTGGATTCGCAGCAATGCGAAGCTGGCCGCGAAGCAGGTTGGCGTTGATCCCGCGTCGCTCGATTTGCAGGTGCGCAACCGCCTCAGCGAGGTCGGCGCGGCGTACGCGGCGTTTCTCAACCGCCACTCCGGCCACGTCCGTGCGCGGCTGGCGTACGGCAGTTATTTCAGCGACATCAACGAAATCGACAAAGCTATGGCGCAGTGGAAGAAGGCGCTCGAGCTAGCGCCGAACAACCCGGTCGCGTGGAACAATATTGGCAAGGCGTATGGCAAACAGGGCAGGATCGCCGAGGCGTTCCGGCACTTCGGCAAGGCCGCCGAACTCGCTCCCAAGGAGGCGCTCTATTATCGCAATCTCGCCACGCTGATATTTTCGTACCCTGACGACGCGGCGCGCTACTACCTCATTGATCGCAGTCAGATCGTGCCCAAGTCGCTCGAGCTTTTCAAAAAAGCGCGCGCTCTCGACCCGAAAAATTTCACCCTCGCCACCGACGCCGCCTTGGCGCAACTGGGCACGCAGCCGTTCGAGGCCAAGGCCGCACTCGCCGCTTGGAATGACGCCCTCGCGATCGCGCCGTCGCCGGTCGAGGCGGAGGGCGTGCGGATTCATCTCGCCCGCATCCACGCGCACCTCGGCCAAACGGACGCCGCGCGCGCGTTGCTGGCCAAGGTGCACGAAACACAGTTCATCGAACTCAAGGCGGGCATCCTGCGGAAACTCGAGCCGCCGCCGGCCAAGCCGTGAGTCTGCCCGAAGCCATCCAGCCGGACGGTGCCACGCACGTGCGCTATCGCGGCAGGCGGCTGATCTACTTTGGCGGGTGCGACTACTATCGACTCGCGCACCATCCCAAGCTGCTCAAGGCCCACGCGCAAGCTGCCGCCCGCGACGGGCTCGGCACCGGCGCGTCGCGGATGACCACCGGCAACCACCCGGCGCACGACAAACTCGAAACGTCGCTGGTGAAGTTTTTCGGCAGCGAAACCGCCACTGTTGTCGGCGACGGCTACCTCGCCAACATCGCGCTTGGCCAGGCGGCCAACGGCCGGTTCGACGCGGCGTTCATCGACGAGAAGGCGCACATGAGCCTGCGCGATGCCGCGCAATTTATCGGCTGCCCGGTGGTGCGCTACCGCCACTGCAATGCCGATGACCTGGCCAGGCGGGTGAGCCGTCGGCGAGCGGCCAAGCGGGTGTTGCTGATGACCGACGGCGTCTTTGGCGCGACCGGCCGCGGCGCGCCGGTGGGCGACTTGGCCAAGCGGCTCGCGCGCTCGGCCACTCTGTGGATCGACGACGCCCACGGCGCGGGCGTGCTGGGCGACCGGCTGCGCGGCACCGCCGAGCAGTGCGGTTTGGGCGGCCGGCACGTGATTCAGTCGATCACATTCAGCAAAGCGCTCGGGAGTTTTGGCGGTGCGATCTTGGGGCCGCGCTGGCTACGGGCCGCGCTGCTCGACGGCAACAACGTCGTTACCAGCAGCAGTTCGTTGCCAGCCGGCTTGGCCAAGGCCACGCTCGCGTCGCTTGAGTTGCTGCGCATCCGCCCCGCCTTGGCCAAGCGGCTGCGCCGCAACACTGCGTTTGTGAAGGCCAAGTTGCTCGCCGCCGGGCTGCAAATCGGCGACCCGGCATTCCCGGTGTTCAGCCTCGATTGTCCCGGGAAAAAAGCCGCCATGGCGCTGCGCCACCGGCTATTGGCCACCGGCATTTATCCCTCGTGCATTCGCTACCCGACGCGGAGCGAAGGGGCTTTTTATCGCTTCTCCATTTCCAGCGAACACACCCGCGAGCAGCTAGAACAGTTAGTCGCCGCGTTGAGTGGGTGAAAAAAGTCGCCGTGAAATCCGGCGGCTTTTGAGTGGTAAATTTTGCCGGTGTTTAGCGGCCGCTGATTTGGCTTAGCTCTTCCTTGCTGACTCGGCCGTCCTTGTTGGTGTCGATGAAGCGGATGTAGCGACGGGAGCTTTCGTCGATTTCGTCGGGCTCGATTTCGCCGTTATTGTTTTTATCCAATTTCCTGAGGCGCTCGCCCAAGCGGCCGCGCCAGTCGCCACCCAGGCGGCTGCCGGTGTTCCCACCGGGGCGGCGGTTGCGGAATTGCTCCAGTCGATCGGTAATGTTTCCACGTCCACTACGACCGCTCCCTACACGACTGCCGAATCGGCGCTCGGCCATCAGGCGGGCCTCGTCGACTGCGTGGTCGCGTACGGCGGCGTTGAATTCGTCGAGATCCGCCTCGCTCGCGGGCACGGCACTGAAGATGACACTGCCCATCTCGTCGCTGGACTCGAGTCCCCACCGGACGCGGCGGGGCGGGTTGAATTGGTTGTGCGGGTTGGCGGCCGAGTTGTCGAAGGAGACGGTGCCCTCAACGGTAGTGCCGGCAGGCAGGCGGATCGGTTCATCGTAGATGTAGCGGCCCTGCCAGTTGAAGTCCCAGTCGTCGATGTAGAACAGCGGCTTGATGGTGCTGTCCGGCAGCGTGGCGTGGGCCTTGGCGGTGTGGCCGATGTAGTGCATGTGCGCGCCGACACCGATTAGGTCAATGTCCACCGGTGTGGTGAACTTGCTCTTGAGTTCGTAGTTGCTCTCCCCGGCCGGGATGTCGAGGCCGGAGATGCTGCCGAACACGGGTGGTACCTGGAATCCAATGAGTGTGCGATCCGGTTTTTTATCGGAAAAGTACAGACCGATGGTGGTCTGTTCCTCCTCCTCCTTGCCGGAGGGATGAAAGTGGGAGTTGAGCACGATGTCGGCCCCGGCGGGGAGTTTGCGAGCCAAGCCTAATGGGAGAATACGCGGCGTGCCACCGACGGCCCAGCCACCCAATCCACCAAGGCTGCCTGAGAAAACGTCGTTGCTGCCACCGCGACGAGAGCTGCGGCCGATGCCGCGCATGCCGCTGAAGCCGGGCGTCCCTTTTGCCCCGTCGGCCTTGCGAGCCTCGCCGCTTTGGTCGATGCGGATGATGACATGGTGTAGCACAGCGCGGGCAGAGGGGCGAACCTCGAAGCCGGCCACCCATTTATCCTCCTTCAAGTCGAGCGGAATCACGAAGCTGCGGTAAATGTCGGAGCCGTCGGCGCTCATGATGTAGGCCTTGGGCATTCTGACAATCATGTCTGGCTCGCCGAGCAGCCAGTCGCTGGCGAACTTGGGCGGCTTGGGGAGTTTGTCAGCCGGCCCTTCGGTCATGCCGGTCTTGTGCCAGTTCTTGAGCGTGGCGAGTTCGTCGTCGGTCAGGCGGCGTTCATCGATGAATTTGCCGTGGCCCTCGACCGGGTGCCACGGCGGCATGTAGCGATCCTGCGTGACCTTGGCGATCAGGCGGGAGCGTTTCTTCACGTCATTGTAGGTCTGGAGTGTGAACGGCGCCGCCTGCCCGGCGCGATGGCACTCGGTGCAGTTGTTGTAAATGATCGGCGCGATATCCTCGGTGAACGTAGGCTTGGCTTTAGCCGCGGCGGTTGTGCCGGTTTGCAGCGCGGCAAACCCGGCCAGTGCCATGCCAGCATGGATGAGTTTATTTGTTACTTTTTTTGTCATTGGAAAAATCGATATAACAGCCGACTGCCTTGGTGGTGCGCATGACTGGAGGCCTGCCGGAAAGCAGCGCGTCGAGCGATTCGCGTAGGTCGTGTTGGGTCGGCTTGGCGCGTTTTTTGCCGAAGTCAGCGTAAAGATTGTTAATGCGCCCACGATACACCAAGTGTCCTTTCTTATCGAACACAGCGGCCTCCGGCGTGACCTCCACACCGGCTAGGTGGGTCAGCTTGTGCTCGTGATCGAGCACAAGCGGCGCAGTGAGTTTGTACTCAATGGCGTGGGCCTTGGCGGCCTTGGCGTTGGTGTCGCGATCTGGATGCACTAGGTAGAGTGAGACGCCCTTCCTCGAGTACTCCTTATGGATGCGGGTGATTTCGGGCGAGTAAACGTTGGATACCGGGCAGTCGCGTAGAAGGAAAAGGAACACCACCGCCTTGGTTTTTGAGGAAGTAAACGGTGTGTGGTTTTTGCCGTTGATGTCGGTGAGCACCAGTTTTTCTTTGGCGGGTGCGGCCAGACCGGTCTGCCAAGCACCAGCCAGCGCCAGCAGCGCGGCGAACCAGATAATCTGTCGGGGGCGGTTCATTCTAAAACTCCAAGCAATGATACGTGGCTGCTTGGCCGGAGGTTACATTTCGGGGAACCGCCGGCCAAGCGTGTCAGCCGAGGAAGGCGTCGTGGACTGCGCGGGTGGCCTCCTCCGCTTTGTCTATGCCGATGACGACGGAGATCTTGATCTCGCTGGTGGAGATCATCTGGATGTTGACGCCGGCCGCGGCCAGCACCTCGAATACCTTGGCCGCGATGCCGGAGTGGCTGCGCATGCCGACGCCGACGATCGAGAGTTTGCCGATATTTTCGTCGGCGAGTGCCTCGCCAAAGCTGATGTCGTCGCGCATGTCATCGATGACGCTCTCTGCTTTGGCAACGTCTGGTTTGTCGATGGTGAAAGATAGGTCAGTCGCCGGGGTGTCGCTACCGTGGCTGACGTTCTGCACGATCATGTCGACATTGATCGCCGAGTTGGCCAACTGCTGGAATACGCGGGCAGCCATGCCCGGTTTGTCCGGCACGCCGACGAGGGTGACCTTGGCCTGGTTCTTGTCGAGCGACACGCCGCGAATCACGACGTCTTCCATGCTTTGAGTTTCTTCCTTCACGAGGGTTCCGGGGTTGTCGTTGAGGCTGGAGCGAACTTCGAAAATGACACCGAACTTCTTGGCAAACTCCACTGAGCGCGACTGCATCACTTTCGCGCCGAGGCTGGCCAACTCGAGCATTTCGTCGTACGAAACTTCATCTAGCTTCTTGGCCGTGGGCACGATGCGCGGATCGCTGGTGTAAACACCATCGACATCCGTATAAATCTGGCAGAGGTCGGCCTTGAGCGCGGACGCAAGCGCAATCGCCGTGAGGTCCGAGCCGCCGCGGCCCAGTGTGGTGATGTGGCCATCGCTGGTTTCACCCTGAAACCCGGCGACGATGGTCACGTTGCCTGCGTCGAGCAGGTCGTGGATTTTTCCAGGCGTGATGTTCCGGATTTTTGCTTTCGAGTGGACGCCGTCCGTCACGATGCCGGCCTGCGCGCCAGTCAGCGATGCGGCGGGGATGTCCATCGACTGCAGCGCAATGGCCAGCAGGGCGATGGTGGTCTGTTCACCGGTGGAGAGCAGCATGTCCATTTCGCGTTCGCTGGGCACCGACATGAGTGACTTGGCCATGTCGATGAGGTTGTCGGTGACGCCCCTCATCGCCGAGACGACCACGACGACCTGGTCGCCGCGGTGGCGGTACTCGGCCACGCGGTTGGCGACATTACGGATGCGGTCGATGTCGGCCACCGACGACCCGCCGAATTTCTGTACAATCAATGCCATTGGCAAATGCCCCGGTTGGGGCCGAAGCGAGGAAACCGCGTGAAAACGCGGGCGAGTTGAGTACCGCAAAGACCGTCCCGTTGCAAGTTCCTCCTTGGCCAACGGGGTGAGTGTCAGTTGGCGGCGGGCGGCTCGAGGTGTTCGTCGAACCACTTCGCGAACGTTCGCATGTCCCACAGGATGGTTGCCCAGCCGTGGCCCTTGCCCCGTTTGCGGATGAGCTTCGCCGTGGCCCCGTGCTTTTCAGAGGCCTCGATGTACCACTCGGATTGCCGGATCGACACCACCTCGTCGGCGTCACCGTGAATAATCAGCACCGGCGGCGTGTCCGTGTCGACGTGGTTGATCGGTGACAATTCGCGGCCGACCCGGTTCCATGCGTCGATGTCGTTCGGGTCGATGCCAAACAACTTGCGGAATTTTTTCGATGATTCGCTGTCTTTCTCCTTTTTGGAAGGCTTGCCCGAGTTGAGCACGTCGGTGACGGGGAAAAAGATCGCCACCGCCCGGACGAGTCCGTCCGGCTTGCCGGTGGTTTCCTTGCCCTGGGTGGCGATCATCAGGCTCAAGTGACCGCCGGCGCTGGCCCCGATGACGCCGAGTTGGCCGGGGTCGACGCCGTACTCATCGGCGTGCTTGCGGATGTGTTGCACGGCGCGGGTGACGTCGTCGTAAATCTCCGGGATGGTCGCCTTGGGCTGGGAGAGGTGCGACACGGCGAACATCGAGTAGCCGCGCCGCAGGAACGCCTTGCCCATCATCGGCTTGAAGTCGTCGGGGTTGGACCGCCAGCTGCCGCTAACCATCACCACGACGCCTAGGCCGTTGGTTTTCCGCGGCTGCAGGAATTCATAGGTCAGCTCGTGCGCGTTGCGCTCGCCGTAAACGACCCGCTTTTGCTGGGCGAGCCTAGGCGTAGTGCAGCCGGCGGTACCCAGTACGATGCCCAAGCCAAGCCGGAGGATGGTGGTATGACGTGTTTTCATGAATTGTCGGTCGGCCGAGTTTAGCGACAGTCCGTGCGGCGTCAACCGCTTGGCCAAGCGCAAAACTTTCGTTGGCCAAGCGAGCGGCGGGGTGATTAACTGTGCGCCCTTTTTGGGAGTTTCATGGAAGAAGAAAATTCATTGATCGAGCAGCGCCGGGCCAATCTGGCCGCGTTGCGGGAAAAGGGCATCGAGCCGTTTGCCAACAAGTTCACCCCGGACGAGACGTGCGCCGGGGCCCGCGAAAACTACGAGGAAGGCCGCGAGGTCGCCTTGGCCGGGCGTATGACGGCGTTCCGCACGATGGGCAAAAGCATCTTTCTAGACATCCGCGACGGCTCCGACCGGATGCAGGTTTACGCGCAGAAAAACGCGCTCGGCGATGAGGCGTTCGAGGTGCTGAAGAAGCTCGACCTCGGCGATTTCATCGGCGTGAAGGGGACGATGTTCATGACGCGCACGGAGGAGATCACGCTTAAGACGACGGAGTTCACTGTCGTCGGCAAGGCGCTGCGGCCGCTACCGGCCAAGTGGCACGGTCTCTCGAACATCGAGACGCGATACCGCCAGCGCTACCTCGACCTCATCGCCAATGACGACGTCAAGCAGGTCTTTTACAAGCGTAGCGCGATTATCCGCGAGATTCGCGACTTCATGCACGAGCGCGGCTTCATCGAGGTCGAGACGCCAACGATGCAGGCGATCCCCGGTGGCGCGGCGGCGCAGCCGTTCGTAACCCGGCACAATGCGCTGGGCTGCGAGTTTTATCTGCGCATCGCGCTTGAACTTTACTTGAAGCGGCTGCTTGTCGGCGGGATGGACCGCGTATTCGAGATTGGCCGCAACTACCGCAACGAGGGCATCTCGCCGAGGCACAACCCGGAGTTCACCATGCTCGAGGCGTACCAGGCGTTCGGCGATTACGAGACGATGATGGAGTTGCTCGAATCGATGATTATGCGTGTCGCCGAGAAAGTCGTCGGCACGCTCGTCATCGAGCACAAAGACGCCGAGGGCAACGTCACTCGCACGATCGACCTCACCGGCCCGTGGCGTCGCGTGAAGTACAAGGACTTGATCCGCGAGAAGGGCGGCGACGACTGGTTCGACGTCACGCCGGATGAGCGCCGCAAACGCGCCATCGGCCTCGGCGCAGAGATCGGCCCCGACTACGTGGACTACGAAGTGACCAACGGCCTGTTTGAGAAGCTCATCGAGCCGACGCTAATCCAGCCTACGTTTGTCACACATTTGCCGAAGGAGCTGATCCCCTTGGCTAAGCTCACGCCGGACGATCCCTCGACGATCGAGGTGTTCGAGTGCTGCATCAACGGTCAGGAAATCGCCCCGGCGTACACCGAGCAAAACGACCCCGTGGCCCAGCGCGAGGCACTGCAAAACCAGGCGGGCGAAGAGCAGCAAAAACTCGACGAAGATTTCCTCGTCGCCCTCGAGCACGGCATGCCGCCGGCGGGCGGGATTGGCATCGGAATCGACCGACTGATCATGATGCTGCTTGGACAAGAGAGCATTCGAGACGTCCTGCTCTTCCCTCAACTCAAGCCGAAAACGACCGCCGCCGAGTAGGTTCGAAGTTAGGCGTTCAAATTGGCCTTGGCTTTGGGGAGTTTGGTGTCCTCGCCGAGTAGCAGCAAACGGTCGCCTTCGAGCAATGTCTCCTCCGGGCCGGGGTTGACGATGCGTTCGCCGTCGCGCTCGATGCCCACGATGCTCACGCCGGTGTTCGCACGCAACTCCAGTTCACCGATCCGTTGATCGATCACCGGGCTGCCCTTGGCCAGGCGCACGCTGTCCAGGTGCGCGGCCTTGAGCAAACCGGCCGGCAGGTCGGCGGCCTCGGCCTCCGCTTGGTCAAGCTCGTTGGCCTCAAACGTTTCCTTGAGCGCGATTTGTGCCCGGGCATACACGCGTACGAGAAACCGCCATTGCAGCCAGGCGACCCCCGCCAGCACGACCGCTAGCGCGAGCATCACTCCAAGCGGCGGGAGCAGTACGGAGCTGAGCAGCAGCACGCTGAGTATCATCCCGGCCGTACCGGCGACGAGGCAGACGTTCGCCACCACTGCGCGGAGCGACTGCGTGCGCTGGCCGGCCGACTCGCGCCGGATAGTTGCCTCCGAGATCAGCATGCCAAGAGCCTGCAGCTTGCGGAGGTTGGCGATAAGCATCGGCAGCGACAGCACCAGTGAGGCGACCCACAACACCGTTCGCAGTGTGTCCGGCGGCAGTTTCCACTTTGCCAGCCAGGCCGGCTCGAGTCGGGCGAGGTACGCGGCGCCGAGGATCACGCCGGCGACCAACGCCATGTTGATCGCCATTTGCAGAAGCCACTTGCGGGAGAGCTTCCATGCGAGGCTGTTCCACTGGCCGCCCTTGAAGCGCTCTACCCAGTCCTTGTAAAGCGAGAGGTAGCCTGCCAGCGGCTTGGGCGCAGCTCGCAGCAGCATATCGGTCAAGCGGTCGGCGTTATGAATCCAAAGCGGAGTGAACAGCGTCGTGACCAGTGCCACCCCGACGACAATCGGGTACAGGCTCGGGTCGGTGACCCCCATCGTCAGGCCAAGCGTTGCAATAACAAATGAGAACTCTCCGATCTGTGACAGGCCGGTGCCAACCCGCACAGCCGTGCGAAAGTCGTGTCCGGCCACCACCGTGCCGAAAGTGTTGCCGGCGATCTGGCCGATCATTACTACCAGCGAAATGCCGACAATGGGCACGATGTGCTGCCACAACAGTTCTGGGTCCACCAATAGACCAATCGCCACGAAGAACACAGCCGTGAACAGGTCGCGCACCGGCTCGACCAGCGACTTGATACGGCGGCTCTGCTTTGACTCGGCCATCACCGCTCCAACGAGGAACGCCCCCAGGGCCACGCTGTCGAATAACTCAGCTGCGACGAGCGACGTGCCGAAACAAAGGCCCAGCACGGCGACCAGCAGTCGTTCGTTGCTCTCAAACCGGGCGACGAAATTGAGCAGGCGCGGCACGAACAGCAGTCCTCCGACAAGCACCGTTACGAGGAACACCAGTAGTTTGCCGGTGGAGGCGGCCATCGATTGCAGGCCAAGATCGCCGGTGGACGCGATGCCGGTGAGCAGCACGATCATCACCACGCCAAGCAGGTCCTCCACGATCAGGATGCCGTAGATCAGCCCGGCGAACGGCTCGCGGTCGCGCTTCATTTCGCGCAAGACCTTCACGATCACCGACGTCGAGGCGATGGAGATGATGGCGCCGAGGAAGAGGCTGCTAACCGATGTCCAGCCCATCAGTTGGCCGACTTGGTAGCCAACAAACACCATTAGCAGGATCGCCAGCGGCGCGGCGACCAGCGCGGTGGCGGCCACGCGGCGGAGCTTGCGCAGATGGAACTCGAGGCCAAGCGAGAACATCAGAAACACCATGCCCAACTCGGCGAGCGACTCGATGGCGTCTTCTCCGCTGACGAGTTTAAACAAGTACGGGCCGATGAGAATGCCGGCGGCTATGTAACCCAGCACCACCGGTTGCTTAAGGCGCTGGAACAGCACAGTCACGATGCCGGCGGCAATCATGACCACTGCCAAGTCCTGTAAAAAACTCACCTCATGCATGGCGCAATCCGTTCGGAGAATGCCCGAGTCAACCCGCTTGGCCAAGCGCGGCTTCGCGTGAGTTTTTGTTGTGTCCGAGTCAGCGGTTGGCTGTTACATTATTGGCATGCCTACTTTCGGACGATTTTTTCGGTGGCTGTTCAGTGCGCGAATTTTGAAACGCCTATTCATCGCGTTCTTTTCGGTCTTCGGCCTGATCACCATCGCTTGGCAGTTCGAAAACTGGCGCGGCCGAACGAAGTGGGAGACGTGGAAAGCGGAGTGGGAGGCCAAGGGCGAAAAGTTCGATCTCGCTAGTGTTGTCCCGCCGGAGGTGCCGGACGACGAAAATTTCGCCAACTCGGTCTTGTTCAAGCCGTTGTTCGATGTGGACTCGAGCGGCAAACCCAGCGATCAGGCGGCGCTCGATGTGGCAAAGGATCGGTTTAAACTGGAACGCTCGCCACGAAACACCTTCGGTTGGCGGCATGGGTATCGGAGGGCTTTCACGGCTTGGGAGGGTGAGTTTCTCCAGTTGGACAATCCTCCGGCCAAGGGCGCTACTCCGGTGGACACCGTGCTGGTTGCGCTGGAGTCGTACGCCGCCGACATGGCCAAGCTGGCCAACGATGTGCGCCGGCCGCACAGCCGCTTCGATGTACGTTACGAGGATTCTTTTGCCGCTTTGCTCCCGCACTTGGCGGTACAAAGGCAAGCCGCTGTAGTGTTTTCTCTGCGAGCTTCGGCGCGCCTGACCAAGGACGACATAGATGGGGCATTGCTGGATACGATCACGACGATCCTTTTGGCCGAGAGCCTTGCCACTGAGCCACTGATCATCTCGCAATTAGTGCGTTCAGCTATTCTTCAGATTGGCGTCCAACCGTTCTGGGAGGGGGTGGTCGATCGTAAGTGGACAGCA
>JABGZB010000145.1 GCA_018674955.1 Verrucomicrobiota bacterium
CGGTCGACAAGCTTAAGCGTCTCGCGGACATTGTGGTCGGTGATAAGGATGCCCATCCGCCGCTCCTTGAGCTTGCGCAAAATCTTCTGCACCTCGTATACCGCGATCGGGTCAATCCCGCTGAACGGCTCGTCGAGTAGCAGCATCCGCGGGCTGCTCACCAAAGCCCGGGTGATCTCGAGCCGACGCTTCTCGCCGCCGCTGAGCGTGTACGCCTTGCTCCGGGCCAAGGGGGTCAGGTCGAGTTCCTCGAGCAGCGACTTGAGCCGGGCCTTTTGCTCCAGCTTGTCAGAGGTGCAGACCTCAAGGATCGCCAAAATATTCTGCTCCACCGTCAACTTGCGAAACACTGACGGCTCCTGCGTCAGGTAGCCAATGCCCAACCGCGCCCGCTGGTGCATGGGCAGGTTGCCGATCGACTTGCCCTCAAACACCACCTTGCCCTCTTCCGGCTTCACCAGCCCGACTATCATGTTGAACGAGGTCGTCTTGCCCGCGCCGTTCGGGCCGAGCAGGCCAACGATCTCCCCCGGCGACACGGAGAACGTCACGCCGTTGACCACGCGCCTTTTTTTGTACGCCTTGGCCAAGCACTTTGCCTCGAGCAAACTCATGGTTTCGTCTTACCCTGTTTTTTCGTTCGCTCCCGCATTTTCGCAATCGTCCTCGGATTCAGCGTCATCTTCCAGCGGCCGGTAGCCTTGAGCCGCTTGGTGTGCGGATTGAACACGACTTCCCTGCCGCGCAACTCGCCCTCGTCGGTCTTCAGCACCGGGTCGCCTGTCAAGCGCAACAACCCCGTGCCAAGGTTGTAAATCGCCGCTTGGCCAAGCGCAACCACCTCCGCACCCTCGAGCCTCGTCCGAATCTCCACGCTTGGCTTGCCAGTCAACCGCATCGTTTCATCCGCCGTGGAATAAACCAGACGGTCGCCCACGTACCGCATCGCGTTTTCGCCAGTCGTCGAGACGACCAAGTCGCCGGATGCATCCAGCGAAACCAAGCCAGCACCCTCCGAGTCGATTCCGATCACAACGTTTTGCGCCAGAACCCTCAAACCCTCGTCGCCGCTCAACACCACGTTGCCGGTGAACGTCGCCGAGTCCAGCCCCACGCTGCCCACCGCCTGACGATACTCGAACGAATCGCAGACAACCAAAAGCGGTTCGCCGCTTGGTTCACTTTTTGCCACCTTACCGCTGGCGGGCGGCAACAAAAAACGGCCGTCACCCTTGGGCCGTGGCAACTGCATTTTTACCCTCCCGCTCGCTCGGAAAACGCCGTCGTTCGGCGACAACTCGACCAAGCGGGCCTGGCCACTTTGTGTGCCGAGATTCCATCTCGCCCCTCCCCGAAACTGAATTGTTTTTTGCGCCAAGTCGTAAGTTGCCGTCTGCGCCGTGAGTTGATCCCCGCCTTGGGCAAGATTGACGCCGACTTCGGCGTTGACCGATTCCACGGCACCTCCGCTGCCCTTGGCCAAGCGTACGTTCAAAAAACTGCATTGCAACCGCCCTTCGCCGCGAGTCAATTGAACCGCGCCGATGTATCTCGCGAAGCCGACGTTCTCCCCGGTCGCCGCTTGAAATAAAAAAACGTTGGAACGGATTTCGACCGACTCGCCCTTGCTATCCTTCGCCGGCCCTGCCGTGGGCGCATTAAAATCAAGTACCCCCCCCGTGCCCCCCGCACCCGCCGGAAGTCTCATGTAAACATCCCCCTCAGCGTTCACGGATTGCGACTCACGATGGATCATCAGCAGATTTGCACGCCCCGAACGCTCGCCCATCGCCCAGTTCGGGTTGCCCTTAAGCACAATCAAACCGGCGGGCAGATCGTAGTCAGCCTGCTCGCTGGTGGTTTTGATTTGCTCGGCTTGCAGGGCCACGTTGCCGCTCGCTAGGATCGTCTGTACCTCCCAGTCGTCCTCCCTCATGCCGACCGCAATCGAGTCGCTGCTCAAGGTGCCGTCGGCATCCTTCACCAAAACCGAGTCGCGAAAAAGCGCCCGGCCCGGCTCGATTTCAAATTGGCGCGAGGTGATTTGCAACAACTCTGGCTTGGCACTTTTTTGCCGCGCTTGGGTAAGTTTTTTGTCCAGCTTGGCCACGACGTTGCTAAGCACGCTCAGCGTCGGCCCGGCTAGGTTCCCGGAAAAGCCGACGCCCTTGAGCTGCATCTGGCCATCGCCCGTGGAGAGCGACAATTCGCCTGACGAACGAATCGTCTTTTTGTCCTGATCGTACAGGCACTCGCTGGCGGTGAAGACGAGATTGGTTTTCCCATCGGCGGTGACTGTGACCAGTCGCGGATCGGTCAACAGCATGCCATCCGCCTGAAAAACAGCCTCGCTGCCGGTGAGGATGGAGATTCGGAGACTGTCAGCCGACTTTTCAGCGATGCGAAACCGACCGGTGCTCGCCGCCGCTTGGCCAAGCACCTGACTTAGATTGGCGACAAGACACGCCAAAAAAATCGGGATCAACCATTGCGTCTTCGACAACACGACGGCAGTGAGTGTGAAATCGGCGCGCTGGCTTGCAAAGGTTTTACTGTGCGCCATCGAAAAAACTCATGCCTTGGGCGGCAGTTCGAATTCGTCCGCATGGTACGAACTGCGAACCATCGGCCCGCTGGCCACGTGCCGGAAACCCATCTCCCGCGCCTTGGTTCCGTAGTCGTCGAACTTCGCCGGCGTCACGTACTCGACCACCGGCAAGTGGCAGAGGCTCGGCTGCAAATATTGACCCAGCGTGAGGATATCGCACTTCGCCAAGCGCAAGTCGGCCAGCGCCTCGAGCAGTTCCGACTCCGTCTCGCCGAGGCCAATCATCAAGCCGGACTTGGTGTAAATCGTTCCGCCGCTCCGCTCCTTGGACTTGCGTAACACCGCGAGCGAGCGGTCGTATTTGGCCCGCGAACGCACGCTCGGAGTCAACCGCCGCACCGTCTCGAGGTTGTGATTGAAAATCTCCGGCTTGGCGTCGAGCACGCTTTGCAGCGAGTCATCCTTATCGAGAAAGTCAGGGACAAGCACCTCGATGACGATGCCGGGATTCCGGCAGCGCACCGCCTCGATGGTCGCTCGAAAGTGGGCAGCCCCGCCATCAGCCAAGTCGTCGCGGGCAACGGCGGTGATGACAACGTGCTTGAGTTTCATCCGGAACGTCGCCTCAGCGACCCGCTCCGGTTCGTCGCCCTCAAGCGGCAGTGGCTTGGCGGTGTTCACCGCGCAAAAACCACAGGCACGCGTGCAGCGGTCGCCAGCGATCATAAACGTTGCCGTACCCTTGCTCCAGCACTCCCAGTGGTTCGGGCACTTGGCGCTCTCGCAGACCGTATGCAGGTTCAACTCGCCAAGCAAACTGCGCGTGCTCGTGAAATCGCTGCTGCTCGGCAGCTTCAGTCGAAGCCACCCGGGAATGCGTTTGCGCTGTTGAAGCGTGACCGTATCAGGCATTCGTTTAGATCGCTAACTCAGTTCGTTCCAAAATTGCGCCAACTCGGGCGCCCCGAAGTCGGCCAGCATCTCTCCGTCGACCTCGATCACAGGGGCGCTGCTCTGGCCGCTCAGTCCAACCATCTCGTCCCAAGCGGCGCGGTCGGACGTCACGTCGAGCACGTTGTATTTGATCTTGTTGCGGTCAAGCCACTCCATTGCCTCAACGCACCAGCCGCAGAAGGGCTTGATGAAGAGTCGAACTGTCGTAGGTTGATACATTCGCTTGGCCTTGGCCAAGCGCACTTTGCGCCCAAAGCCAAGCCAGCGCAATATCATGCGTCACTCACCTCTGTGATGAGGATGGCATCCATCGGTTACAGGGTTGGGCCGAGCATCCACGGGGCGAACTCCTCGTCGCCCATCCCGGCGAGTTCGCTCTTGGTTTTTTCGCCGCCTGCCACTGCGAGGATCTTGTCGTAAATCCGCCGGCCAACCTGCTCGACCGTCTCGGTGCCATCGAGAATCGTGCCGGCGTTGATGTCCATGTCCTCCTCCATCCAGTTGTACATCGGGGTGTTGGTGGCGACCTTGATGCACGGCGACGGCTTGCAGCCATACACGCTGCCACGCCCGGTGGTGAACACGCCGACGTTGCAGCCGCCGCTGACGAGGCCGGTCATGCTTACCGGGTCGTTACCGGGCGTGTCCATGAAGCACAAGCCCTTGGCCTCGATCGGCTCGGCGTAGTCATAAACCGCGGCCAATGGCGCTTGACCCGCCTTGGCCACGGCACCGAGACTCTTTTCAAAAATCGTGGTCAAGCCGCCGTCCTTGTTTCCCGGCGAGGGGTTGTTGTCGATCGTCGAGCCGAACAACGCCGTGTGCTCCTCCCACCAGCGAATCTGCGACACAAGTTTCTCGCCGACTTCGCGCGTCACCGCGCGGCGAGTGAGCAGATGTTCCGCGCCGTAAATCTCGGTGGTCTCGCCAAAGACGGAGGCCGCACCCTGCCGCACGAGTTCGTCGGAGGCGACGCCAAGCGCAGGATTGGCCGAGATGCCGCTGTTGGCGTCGGAGCCACCGCAGTTCATCGCTAAAGCCAGCTTGCCGACGGGTTGCGTCGTGCGTTTGGCCGCACTGATTTCGGGTAGCATTTTCTCAACCGCCTTGACCGCCGACTCGACGGTTTTGCGGACGCCGCCGGTCTGCTGGATGGTCAGAAACGTGGGAGCCTGCTCACCGTCCTGCAATTGGTCGAGATGATGCTTCTCCACCAAGCCGGGAATTTGGTTCACTTCGCAGCCAAGCCCGACCAACACATAACCGCCGATGTTCGGATGGCGCGCCATCCCCGCGATGACACGCTGCAACAACTCGTGGCCGTGATTAGGGTCGTAGCTGCACCCGCCCTTGTGCGTAAAGGCAACCACGCCATCGACGTTGGCAAAATCGCTTTTGAAATCGCTGGATCGGAAGTGATCGGCCACATAACGGGCAACCGATGCGGAGCAGTTCACGCTCGAAAGAACAGCGATATAATTGCGTGTTCCAGCAGCGCCGCCGGGACGGGCGTAACCGTGAAAAGTGTCTCTATCCCTCTCCAACGGCGGCAGTTCGGTCATCTCCTCGCAAAACCCGTAGTCCCGACCGACCGATTTCAACACGACGTTGTGCGTGTGCACCCAATCGCCGGGCTCAATATCCTCCTTCGCAAAGCCGATGATTTGGCCGTACTTCAGCAACTCCTTGCCGGCGTCGATCGACGCCAAGGCAACCTTGTGCCCTCCCGGAATGGTTTGCCTCAACTGAATGCGACGGTCACCCACAGCTACTGAAGTGCCGCCTTTCAGCGTACGCCGTGCTGTGGCGACATTGTCGCGTTGATTCAGAACGATGAAATCGGTTGCAAGAACGGCCATGAACGCGACGAAGAGTTAACACAAAAAAAGCCCGCCGTTAAGCGGGCTTTCTTAAAAAATATTGGAA
>JABGZB010000146.1 GCA_018674955.1 Verrucomicrobiota bacterium
CCCGCTCCGCTGGTGTTGCATTATCACGGCGGAGGTTTTTTGGGAGGTGATATTCGCAAGAAAACACAAAGTCGAACTGCCGCGATATGCAATGCTGCCGGTATAGCGTATGCCGATGTGGAGTATCGGTTGCTGAATCAGGCGATGTTGCATGAGATCATGCGTGATTGCTCACGAGCAGTTCAGTTCCTGAGATATAACGCAGAAAAATATAATTTGGATAAAACTCGTGTCGGCGCGTATGGCGAATCGGCTGGTGCTGGTGCTAGTCTTTGGATGGCGACGAAGGACGATTTGGCCGATCCAAGATCGAAAGATCCAGTGCTGCGCGAGTCGAGTAGACTGACTGCTGCTGCCGGTTTCTGGGTGCAGGCCACTTATGACATTGTGCAGTGGCCGAAGATTCTCGATTTGCCACCTGAAAAAACACCGTACTGGGGCTTTCTGAAGTTCTGGAAACCACAACTTTCCGAGGAACGGTTCAACGAGCTACGTAAGGACCTCGATATGCTCGGGAACATGGACAAGGGCGACCCACCGATGATGTTCACCCCAGGCAAACAGGACAAAGGTGTGCATAGCCAGCGTTTTGTCGATGCACTTGTAAAACGTGCCAAGGAAGTGGGTGCAAGCTTGATTATAGAGGATGAGCGAAAAGAGTTGATTCAGTTTATGTTTGCCAAACTCAAAACTAAGCCCAAACAAGTGTCAGGTACGCAGTCGGGCGGTAAACCGGTACGCAAACCTTTTCCGCAGCACTGGGGTGTTCCCCCGGCAATCCAAACCCGCGACTACCGTAAGCTTCCTGGTGACTACGGTTTCGGTAGCAGTACACTTGCAAATTGGATTCAGGAAAAACTGGACAACGATTCGAAGAAATGACTTGGAAACTTTTGAAGGTGTCTGCGTCTTCTACACTCGATTTGCCGCAGTGAATTTACCGTTAAATCTTTAGAGTTAACTATGAGCAACGACACGGTGTTTGTTCTCGGCGGTGTGCCGGCCACCAATATGAATGTGAGGCATCGCATCCAGTTTACGGTTGGTGATGCCGTGTTCTACATCAATTTACCACAGCAAGACGGCAGTTTCCGCTCCGTCCTTCTCGTGCGCGACATCGAGATGGGGCTCGCCCGAAAACACGCCCGTGCTGACGAGGTTGGTTGCGCCGCTGACTACGAGCCGGAGGGTGGTTTGTCCGGTGACCGCGACACTGCGCTTGCCCAGGCCGGCGCCGAGTGCCTCCGCCGCAATGGCATTGACCGGGTGCGTACGGATGGTTCGTTGCCGATGATCTTCACCGCGCATCTTCGCGACACCGGAATTGAGGTTGAGTACGATCCGCAGTTGGCTATTCTGGATCGACGTACCAAATCGGAGGAGGAGGTGGCGTATTTGCGAAGGGCGCAGTCGGTCACAGAGGAGGCGATGGAGTTTGCCTGTGGGATGGTTTGCGCGGCGACGGCTGATGCCGAGGGGGTGTTGCACGATCACGAGACGATGCTGACCTCGGAGTTGATGCGTCAACGAATCACAAGTTTTTTAATCGGCAAAAACTTTTCAAATCATCATGACTCAATTGTCGTGACGGTGCCGCATGTGGCCGATTGTCATCATCACGGCACGGGCGCGCTTCAGACCGGCCTGCCGGTAATCATCGACATTTTCCCACGTGACAATGAGACCGGTTACTGGGGCGACTGCACCCGGACGGCGGTGAACGGCGAGCCGTCACCGGAGTTGGTGCGAATGCATGCCGCGGTGGTTAAGGCCAAGGATGAAGCCATCGCCGCGTTGCGGGTGGGAACAACCGGCGACGCTGTGCATCAGGCGACCATCGCATCAATCACCGGCAGCGGCTACGTCATGGGATTGCCGCCAGCAGATGCGGACGATGGATTCATCTCGATGCGCCACGGCACCGGCCACGGGATCGGGTTGGATGTCCACGAGCCGATTTTGCTCTCGGACGGCGGTGGCGAAATCATGGCCAACGAGGTATTCACCGTGGAGCCGGGCTTGTACTCGGCCAGGTTCGGCGGCGTGCGTGTCGAGGACATGGTTGTGGTCACAACAGCCGGGCCGAAAAACCTCAACTGTCTGCCCGATCACCTCGACTGGCGGTAGGGAAGGCTGTCCCTTTTATCCGCTCCGCCAAGCTTGGAACAAAAGGATTTCGGCATTGAACCGGTGGCTGGCTTTTCGTATGTTCTCTGGCACAGGATTCTGTTATGAGATTTGGTATCAATTCATTTTTGTTCGTGTCGCCGTTCGTGACGCAGAGTACCCGCCTCTTTTCCAAGTTTAAGAAGTGGGGTTTCGACACCGTTGAGTTGCCGATCGAGGCGCCTGAGCACATCGACTCGGTGAAGGTCAAAAAAGCACTCGATCGCGCCGGTCTGGCCTGCGGTTCGGTCTGCGCCTGCATGGGGCCGGGGCGGGATTTTCGTGGCTCAGCCAAGGACCAGAGCGAGGCGATGAAATATTGCAAGGCGCTCATCGACCACATGGTGAACCTCGGCTGCCCATCGCTCATCGGCCCGGTTTACTCCGTGGTCGGCAAGGCGGACGCCGTCGATCCGAAGGATCAAAAGAAGGAGTTTGCGCTCGTGGTGAAAAATCTCAAGGTGCTCGCCGCCTACGCCGAGAAGAAGGGCGTGCAGATTTGCGTCGAGCCGCTCAACCGTTTCGAGACCGACTTTTTGAACACGTGCGAGAAAGGGCTGCGGCTGATCAAGGCGGTTGGCAGCCCGGCACTCAAGCTGCACCTCGACACGTTTCACATGAACATTGAGGAGAAAAACCAGGGCAAGGCCATCCGTGCAGCCGGCAAACACCTTGGCCACTTTCACGCCTGCGGCAGCGACCGTGGCACGCCGGGCAACGACCACATCGACTGGAAGCCGATTGTTGCTGCGCTCAAGGCGGTTCGCTACAAGGGCGACATCGTCATCGAATCGTTTACGACCGACGTAAAAGTCATCGCCCGCGCGGCGGCCATCTGGCGGAAGATGGAGCCGACACGCGAAGAGATCGCGACCAAGGGGCTGAAGTTTCTCAAAAGGGCGTTCAAGTAACTAAAACTATTTTATCTGACACGATTATGAAAAAAATCATCACTACAATGGGCTTGGCGGCGTTTGTTTTTGCTGGCCAAGCGGTTGCCGCTGAGAAGGGCTTTGAAAAAATCTTCGACGGCAAAACACTCAAGGGCTGGAACGGGAACCCCAAATTCTGGAGTGTCAAGGATGGGGCCATGACCGGCCAGACAACCAAGGAAAACCCGACCAAGGGCAACACCTTCATCATATGGGAAGGCAAGACCGGCGACTTCGACCTACGCCTCGACTACAAGATCATCGGTGGAAACAGCGGGATTCAGTACCGCAGCTTCAAGGCCGACGGCCCGGATGAGTGGCGCATCGGCGGTTACCAAGCCGACTTCGAGGCCGGCGACACCTATTCCGGTATCTGCTACGGCGAACGGTTTCGCGGCATCCTTTCGCTTCGTGGAAAAAAGACGACGCTAACAGTTGGTGACAACGGCAAGTTGAAGAAAGAGGTCGAGGAATTTTCCAAGGATGCAGATATCGCCAAGGCCATCAAAAAGGAGGACTGGAACAGCTACCGTATCGTTGCGCGTAATTTTAATCTGACTCACTATATCAACGACGTGAAAACGACTCAGGTGGTCGATCGCGATAGAAAAACCCGTCGCGCCGACGGCCTGCTTGCGCTGCAATTGCACGCCGGCCCGCCGATGACTGTTCAATTCAAGAACATCCGCATCAAGGAATTACCCAAGCGCGCACGCAAAGCGGGCAACGCCAAGGAAGGCAGTAACAATAAGAATAAGTAGCCACTCCACCAGGAGTCGAATGACATGAAAACATTTCTCGCATTAACCTGTTCGCTTGGCTTGGTCGCTGGTTCCATGGCTGCGCCTAAAAAGGTCGTAATGCTTGCTGGCAAGCCAAGCCACGGACCGCTTTCTCATGAGCACAATGCCGGCATTCAGCTTCTGGCCAAGTGCCTAAAACAAGGTGCGGCAGGGCTAGTTACCCCGGTCGTCACACTCAATGGTTGGCCAAGCGACGAGTCGATCTTCGAGGGTGCAGACGCAGTGGTGATCTACAGCGACGGGGGCGGTGGGCATCCGGCCGTTAGGGGAGACAACCTGCTTAAGCTCGGAAAGTTGATGAAGAAGGACGTTGGCTTTTTGACAATCCACTACGCCGTCGAGCCCACCACCAACAAAGGGAACAAGGAATTCCTCGACTGGCAGGGCGGTTGTTTTGAGACGCACTGGTCGGTGAACCCGCACTGGACAGCGAACTTCAGCAAACTGCCCAAGCACCCGACCACTCGCGGCGTGAAACCGTTCAAGGCAAACGACGAGTGGTACTTCCACATGCGGTTTGTACCGGGGATGAAAGGCGTGACGCCCATTCTTTCCGACGTGGCACCGGCCTCCACGATGAAGCGTGGCGACGGGGCGCACAGCGGAAACCCGCACGTTCGCAAGACCGTGGCGGCGGGCGCGCCGCAGCATGTGGCTTGGGCGTTCGAGCGCGAAAACGGCGGGCGCGGCTTCGGCTTCACCGGCGGCCATAACCACCTCAACTGGGGCGACGACGACTTCCGGAAAACGGTGCTGAACGCCATCGTCTGGGTGGCCAAGGCCAAGGTGCCGAAGGACGGAGTGTCGTCCAAGATCACCGAGGATGACCTGTACGACAACCTCGACCCCAAGCGAGGCCAAAAGCCCCGCCCGAAGTCGGCCAAGCCGAAGAAAAAGTAGGTCACCGGCGCGGCGAGCCACCGGCATTTGATTAATCTTCGCGCATCATAGGCGGAAGCAGTCAAAACTACCGATAAAGAATCATGACATTGACAAACCTTGAATCCGTTCCCGGGCGATCCATCGTGGAGCATTATGGGCTCGTGCAGGGAAGTACCATTCGCGCAAAGCACGTCGGGCGCGATTTAATGGCGGGCCTGAAGAACATCGTGGGCGGTGAACTCAAGGGCTACACCGAGTTGATGAGGGAGGCCCGGCAACAGGCGACCGACCGCATGGTTGAGCAGGCCGGGGAGTTGGGTGCCAACGCCATCATCAACATTCGTTACACCACCACTTCCGTTTCCCAGGGCGCAGCGGAAATGCTGGCCTACGGCACCGCCGTCCGCTGTCAATAAGGAGGCATCATGGAACCGCAA
>JABGZB010000147.1 GCA_018674955.1 Verrucomicrobiota bacterium
ACTGGGCCGCCAGCCGGGCCGGGCGATCAACCTGGTTTGCCTGCTGGACAACTCCGGCTCGATGGAGCGCGAGGATCGCGTGAGCATCGTGCGGCAGTCGCTTGATGTGTTGGCTCGAAACCTCACGCCGAACGATCGCGTCAGCCTGATCACGTTCTCGCGCACGCCGAAGTTGCGCATCGACGGCTTGCGTGGTGGAAATCGTGAGGCGTTTTTGAAGGCGTCGACCGGCTGGATTCCTCAGGGCGGTACGGACATCGGGAGCGGACTCAATCTCGCCTATGCCACGGCGAAAAAACACTTCATCCCCGGTGGCAACAACCGCGTGGTTTTGCTGACCGACGGCGCGGCGAACATGGGCAAAGTCGATCCGTACCAGCTCCGCAAGACCGTGGAGAGCCACCGCAAGCAGGGCATCGCGCTGGACTGTTTCGGCGTCGGCTGGGAGGGCTACAACGACAACCTGCTCGAGGTGCTTGCCCGCAATGGCGATGGGCGGTACGGATTTTTGAACCAACCGGCGCAGGCGGTGGCTGAGTTTGAGCAGAAGCTGCTTGGCGCGTTTCAAGTTGCCGCCTCCGACGTGAAAGTGCAGGTCGAGTGGAATGCGGATCGCGTGAGGGTGTTCCGGCAGGTTGGGTATTTGCGGCATCAGTTGAAGAAGGAGGATTTCCGCAACAACAAGATCGACGCGGCGGAGATCAGCGCCGCGGAGTCGGGCAACGCCCTATACGTTGTGCAGGTGGACCCGGGCGGCCAGGGGCCACTGGGCGTGGTTCGGGTGCGCTACAAGGTGCCGTTCACCCGCGAGTACACCGAAACGGAGTGGAGCCTTGCCTACGAGTCGGCCTCGGCACCGCTGGAGCAGGCCAGCCCCGCGCTGCGCCTATGCAGCGTGGCGGCGACCTTTGCCGAGTGGCTGGCGCAGAACCCGTACGCCCAGGGCGTGCAGTTGGCCGATTTGCAGGGATTGATCTCCGGCATCCCGTCGATATACGGCACCGACCCCCGGCCCAGGCAACTCGAGTGGATGATAGGCCAGGCGCGCCTCTTGACAGGGAATTAATTTCAAAATAAAACGCTACAAGACAATGAATGATGCAATAAAAAAAATCGGAATAATCGGAGCAATGCTTGCGCTTGGTTTGTTTGGCACCAGCAATTCATCAGCACTTGGCCAAGCGGCCAGCCAAAATGCCGCCGAGGTGGAGAACCTCAAGGTGAATGCCGAAATTAGAGGCGAGAAGGCCGGTTTTGTGATTGCCGGCGACTTCAAGCCAAGGAAGCCTGAGGAGAAGAAGGAGAAGCTGATCTTCTCGGTGCGCACCGAGAACACCATCACCCATCGCCGTGGCCAGACGGAGCAGAACATCAGTGGCACGGTGAAAATCCTGCAGGGAGAGACTCTCGAGTTGCGCTTCGCTGTGCAAGGCAAGGGCAGCCTGGTTTCGGCCAAGAGCGAGCAGGCTATCGAGTGGGGCCTGCGCAACGACAAAAGCGGCCAGCGATTTTTTGTGCTATGGTTCGATCCCGAGAAGCCAGCCAAGGGCGTGGTTAAATTCACAGCGCACTTTCGAAACACGCACGCACAGACCAAGGCGGCGCTGGGTGCGGTTAGCCTCTCGCCGCAGGGCGAGGCGGTGCTCAACGCCGGCCACATCACCGTCACCACCTCGGCCGGCTATGACCTGGCCATTACCAAGGCCAACGGCGTGACCCGTGTGGCCAAGGGGCTTGACCAATCGCCGTCCAAGTTGCCGGGTCCGTACAGCTTCCAGTTCAGTGGCGCCACGCCCGAGGTGGCCTTCACCGCGATCGAGTCGGATCCGGATGCCAACCGCATTTTCTTCGATGAGTTTGACTTGAAGGGGCGCCTGGCCGACGGCGTGGCGGTGTTCACCCTGAATGGAATGGTGGAGGTGCGCCATGCCAGGGGAGGGAAGCTGCCGGTCGTATTTGGAGGAGCGGCTCTGGTGTCGATCCCGGCGACAAAAGATTACAAGGTCGGTTTCTCCGGCGAAACCTACACTCTGGAGTTCGCCAAGGGCGGCACGTATCCGGTGGCCCTCGAGTTTCACGCGCGCATCTTGGAGAAGGACGGCTGGAACAACATCGATTTTGGTGTCGTGCCGGCGGCATTGAGGCCGGTGAAGCTAAGCGGTTGGCCAAGCGAGATTTCGTTTGACGCCCAGTCGGCCTCAAAGCAGGTGATCAAGGACGGGGTGTACGACCTGTTCCTCACGCCGCGCGACCGGCTGTCGGTCCGCTGGAAGGAGACCAAGCCGGTGGTCATTCCCAAGTTGTTCTACTCGGCGGAGGCGGCGGTGAACATCGCTGTGGGCGCGGGGCTTGCGCGGCAAATCAACCACTTCGACTACCGCGTGATGCAGGGGCGGATGAGCACCCTCGAGTTGGATCTCATTGGAGAAGGCGAAGTCGTCAGCGTCAACGGGCGGAATATCCTGAATTGGAGTGTAAAAAAACAGGAGGACGGGCGGCGGCTCGTGGTGAAACTCAACAGCCAGCAGACCGCCAATTACAATCTCGTTGTGCACTCCCAGACGCCGCTGGGCGCGTTCCCGGTCCGATTCCATCCGCTGCGCATCGCGCCGGTTAACCCGGTGCGCTACGGCGGCCACCTGCGCTTGGTCAACAACGGCGCGGTGCAGCTTGAGCCGATGAGCGTGAACGGACTGTCGCAGCTTTCGGCCAACCGTTTTCCCGCCGCCAGCTCGATCGCCGTGCTGCCCAACAACCCCAAGCTGAAGCCGCTGGTGTACCGCTACTCGGGTGGTGACTACGAACTGGAGGTGCTCGCAGACAACATCCTGCCGGAGTTGACCGTGTCGCAGCTTTTGGTTTATGCGCTTGGATTTAACGAGATCACGCTTGACGCCGAGGTTGACCTTACAATTCGCGACGCGCCGTTGCGCGAGTTCACGATTAGCATCCCGGACGGCTACACGGTGGCGCAACTGTCGGCAGCCGCCTTGGCCGATTACTTCCTTGGCCCGGCGGAGAACGGCAAGCGTCCCCTGCGCCTCGTGTTCTCCCAGCCGCTCGAGGGGCGGCACTTGATCCAGCTTCGCTTGGAGCAAAACCAGGCGGTCGAGGGCGATGAGTGGTCGATCCCCCGGCTCGACTACGAGCGGGTAAAGTCAGTCCGCGGGTTTGTCGGCGTGTCGGCTTCACCGGGGCTACGCCTGATTCCCGCTGCGGTGAAGGATGTGAACGAGATTGCCGTCGTCTTTTTCCCGAAAAAAATCGAGGGCCTGCATGCGGCTTATCGGATCAAGGAAACTGGCTGGGAGGCCAGCCTCGACGTCGAGCGGATGGAACTGGCGTTGCACGTGGACGCGCTGCACCTTTACTCGATCGGGCAGGGGATCGTGTACGGCAGTTCGGTGCTCAACTACCTGATCGGCGGCAAGCCGGTAAGCGAGTTGAAGGTGCTCGTCCCGGCCGACTATGACAAAACGTCCGTGGAATTTGTCGGCCGCGACGTGCGCAACTGGAAGCTCGACGAGGCGGAAGATGATGCCGCCACTCAGTCGTACACGGTGTACTTCCAGTCCACGGTGTTCGGCGACTACACGCTGCTGGCGACCTTCGAGCGGCAGTTCAATCCGGAGGGCGAGACGTTGGCTTTCAACGGCGTGCGCCCGGTGGACGTGCAGTCGGAGGCCGGCTACTCGATTCTGATTGGCAAGGAGCGGTTCGAGATATCGCAGCCCGAGACGGAGGGGGATCTGATTGCACTCGAGACGTCGGAAATCCCGGAGGAATACCGGCTGTTGTTCGACGCGCCCATCCTGGAAGCGTACCAGTACTCGGGTGGTGATTTCACTCTCAACAAGACACTCAAGCCGCTTAACAGGCAAGCCTCACTGGAGCAGGTAGCCGACCGGGCGGAGTTCATGACGCGGGTTTCCAACGACGGCCAGGTGGTGACCGAAGCAGAGTACTTTTTGAAAAACCGCGGCTACGCCCACTTAGAAGTGACGCTGGAATCCGGAATCGAGCTTTGGGAAACGAAGGTGGACGACAAGCGGGTGATCCCGATCACGCAGGTGGCTAGTGAAAGCGAAGGAGAAAGAGAGACAATCCTCGTGCCGCTGCCCAGGGGGCAAAACTTGAACGCCCCGATCAAGGTGTCGCTCAAATTCTCTCCCAAGCCGTCGAACGATGATGACGTGCGAGTGACGCTGCCGAAGGTCGACTCGCCGCTGCTGTTGTCCAACTGGAACGTGAAGTCGGATCCGGAGTATAGGCTTGAGTACGTCGCTGGCAACGTCGAGCCGAATGGTGTTCGGCCGGACTTGAGCGGATTCGCCCTTTTGAAACAGGGCGATATGCGCCTGGCATTCGCCGGCTTGGCGGCGTTTGTCGGGGGCCTGCTCGTTCGCTGTGGCACCCGCACCGGCCGTCACCGCTGGGATTGGCAGAACATGCTGGGGCAGCTCATTGGCTGGCCGCTGATGCTAGGGTCGTTGATTTTACTGGGATTCGTGGCGGCCTATGCCGCTGGGCAGTCGCTGCACGTTGAACCGGGGCTGGCGTTCACTTCGTCGGTGCTCGAGGCCAAAAAGGAATTGTCAATCACGGTGAGCAATCTCGAGGCCACCGCCGCGCTGTACTCGGTTACCATCTTTTTCCCGGCCGTGTTTGGCATCGGGATATGGGTGTACCGCTTCCAGTCGGATGACGATGTGGTGCGCCGTGGCGGTTTGCTGGTTGGCTGGCTGTTCATCGCTTGGACGACGCTGCTGGTGCCCAAC
>JABGZB010000010.1 GCA_018674955.1 Verrucomicrobiota bacterium
ACCCCCAGCAGTCCGTCACTCCCGATCAATGTGCCTGAAACCATGGGCCGCTTGGCGGCGACCGCGTCCGCAGCCATATGGGCAGTCGCACTCTGCATCGCCATTGAAAGCAGCAGGATCATTAGTTGACTATTAACGATTCTTCCAAAGAATCTTTTTTCTTTGAGCATAGACGTCTCAACTCGCGTCGATTCTTTAAGAGCCAGTTTTTGGCTCATCAGACATTTTAGTGAGTGGAGTTGGGAGGGAGCTGTGAATGAGTCAGTTCTTGTTATAGACAAGTAGTTTGTTTTCATTTCAGTCCGTCCACCTTTCGAATGAACGATTCCACATCCGATTGGCCAAGCGCAAATCCGCGTTTATTTCTGGGCACGACCGCTGCTGGTATCCTTTCGAAAATTGAGATTGGCCAATTTGTCCTTCACCGGGTTCAAATGTCGTCCTTTCAAGCGATCCACATCCTCGGCCAGGCGGAACCATTCCTTGGCCATCGCTTCGACTCGTTTTGGATTCTTCGCTGCCAAATCTTGCGTTTCCGTGCGGTCCTCCGCGAGGTTGTACAACTCCCAGCGGCCGAGCTTGGCCGAGACCAGCTTCCACGGACCCTGCCGAAGGGCGCGGTCGGTCCCGAAGTGGAAATATAGATTCTCATGGGGTTCACGCTCATTCCCCTCGAGAATCGGCAGCAACGACTTGCCCATCAGAGGGTCAATCTTGCGATCGCCGATTTGTTTGGGGTATTTCGCACCGGCCACATCGACGAACGTGCCCATGAAATCTATGAGATGGCCTGGTTGCCTGGTGATACTACCGGGTTCGGTCTTCAATCCCTTCGGCCAATGCACAATGAGTGGCGAACTAATACCGCCTTCGTGCTGGTTTTGTTTGTAGAACCGAAACGGTGTGTTGCCTGCGTGCGCCCAACTGGCATCATAAGTCCAGTACGACTGGGGATCCCACGGCTTAAGGTAGCGACCACGCGTGCGCTCAAACGGACAAGCGCCGTTGTCTGAGCAGAAAAGAAATAGCGTGTTATCCCAAACACCCTTCTCCTTCAGCTTAGCCACGATACGGCCTACGTTTTGGTCCAGCACATCCACCATCGCGGCAAACACCTCCATGCGGTCCGCCTCCCACTCGCGCTCCTTCACGCTGAGACCGTCCCACGCTGGAACGTGCGTCGGCCGTGGGCTGAGCTTGAATTTTTTCGGGATGAGCCCGCTCTTTAACTGCTTCGCATAACGCATCTTGCGCAACTTGTCCCAGCCACCGTCATACATGCCATCGTACTTCTTTACGTCCGCCTCCGGCGCATGCAGCGGATAATGCGGCGCATTGAACGCCACATAGAGCAGGAACGGATTCTTTTGCTGCGTCGCTTCATCGAGAAACTTCAGCGCGAAGTCTCCATTGGCATGGGTGGTGTAAAACGGCCGGCCATTGAGCGTTTCTGGTACCTCATACTTTTCCCCGTTTAAACGAAATGTGTTGTCCCCCTTAAAGAAACTCGTCGCCCCGGACAGGTGCCCCCAATATCGCTGAAAACCAAAGTCAGTCGGTTCCTTGCTCAGATGCCACTTGCCAACCATTGCAGTGAAGTAGTCCGCTTGGCCAAGCACCTCAGCGATTGTCGCCCCACGATCAAGCTTCGCCCCACCCGCCTGTTCACAGTAAAGGCCGGTCAATAGTGACACGCGAGACGAGTGGCACTTGGCCGTATTGTAAAATTGCGAAAACCGCAGTCCCTCCCCTGCCAAGGTGTCGAGATTGGGTGTTTGAATTTCTGACCCGTAGCAACCGAGATCGGCAAAGCCCAAATCGTCGGCCATGATCAGGACAATGTTCGGTCGCTTGGCGGCGTCAACAGACGAAAAGCAAGCCAGTGCCAAAACAAAAACTTTAATCCAGTTCCTCATAAGTGTCGGCTGGAAATCGTACGAAAGAACCACGCCATCCACAACCTTAGTCAAGCGAAACCCTTGTCCAACGGCAAGTGGATAAAGTTTACCCAGACTAGGGAACCCTTCTGCTTTCCCCTGGTTCGTTAATGGGTATACCGATCGCTTCCGGCACACACACGGCTTTGTGCACCGCTCGTTCGTGTTGTACCGGTGATTACACCGTTGTGAGCACTGCTCGCACGACCGTGAGTACGCTTCTTCCCGGTGCGAACACCGCTCACACGGCTTTGCGCACCGGTCACACCACTTTGCGCGCTGCTCATTCCTCCTTGGGCACGCCTCAAACCGGTTGTACCCGTGCTCACACTCCCTTGCGCGCCGGTACAAACGCCGCTTTTTCAACAAATTTTAAAAATATCTTCCACTAAAAATCTAATAAAATAAGTGCTTTTTCGGCACTTCTTTACCTCATCTCAAAAAAAACCAAGAAAAAGGTTCCCAAGTCCGGTACCCAGTGTAAGTAGAGAATATGACGGATAATATTAAATCAGTCAGAGTAAAGGTCGTCGAAGATGACCCAAAAGGTATCACCATTAACGTCAGCAATGACGGGAATTGTGAAAGTCCAACACCGGTCAATGAACCGGCAGAGGTGAAGGCTTCGGTCTCCAATCATAGTTCGCCTCCGAGCGAACCAACGGAAACAACTCGGAGAAATAAAAACAGGAATTCTATGAAATATAGAAATACCGGCCAGTGGCGGGATGTCATCGCGAAAGCGTGGCAGGAGAACGCCGAAAGCGAGTCATTTGCCGGGATGACTCTGGAGGAGTTCAAGTCTGTAACTCAGAACACGATTGCCGAACGCGAAACGCTCGAAAAGTTGAGACGAGACGTGAGCGGGACGATTGTGAGACGGAAGGTTGCGGACAAGGAAACTCGTTCCAAAAACAAAAGGGTAGTCTATGCCATATTGGCATCGCCCAAGTTCGGGGCCGATAGTGATCTTTATCGATCACTCGGTTATGTCACGGACATTGAGCGTGCCAGCGGACTGAAACGGGAGGGTGGCGACAGCGCCCCTTCTACCGATCAGTAAATAGCCGTTCGTTTGTTGAACTAGCAGGGGTTGGTGCTGCTATATGCGGCACCAACCCTTTTATTTGAAAACCAAGCGCTTGGCCAAGTGCCATCTACTTGCCTTCAGCTTTCAATTCTTCAGATGGCTGAAAATTCGGAAAAGTATTTGTGTTATTCATAATGTTGAAGCTGTTGGAGCGTCTTGAAAAATATCTTCAATCGATAATTCAAATAGCCGAGCAACCTTGAAAGCCAAAGGCAAACTGGGATCGAACTTTCCTTTTTCTATCGCATTAACCGTTTGCCTTGAAACACCCAATTCATCAGCCAA
>JABGZB010000148.1 GCA_018674955.1 Verrucomicrobiota bacterium
AGCCCGGCCAATATGGACATCGACGCCGAGGGCCGCGTGTGGGTGACCGAGGGCGTCAACTACCGGCTATTCAAGCCATGGGGCAAGATACAGCCGAAGGGCGACCGTATCCGCATCCTCGAGGACACGGATGGCGACGGGAAGGCCGACTTGGCCAAGACGTTTTACCAGGGCAACGATGTGAATGCCGCGCTGGGCATCGCCGTGCTCGGCACGAAGGTGATCATTTCCTGCTCGCCAAAGGTGTTGCTGTTCACCGACGAGAACGGGGACGACAAGGCCGACGGCCCGCCGACAGTATTGTTCAGCGGCATCGGCGGCGTGGACCACGACCACGGCGCGCACGCATTTGTATTCGGGCCGGACGGCAAACTGTATTTCAACGTCGGCAACAACGGGCGGCAGTTGAAGACGCCGGACGGCAAAAAGTTCATCATCGACAAAGCCGGCAACGAAGTGAACGGCAACGGCAAGCCGTATCGTCAGGGCCTCGTCTTCCGATGCAACCTCGACGGCAGCGGGGTGGAGACGCTTGGTTTTAATTTCCGCAACAACTTCGAGGTAGCGGTGGACTCGTTCGGCACGATCTGGCAGTCCGACAACGACGACGACGGCAACCGGGGCGTGCGCATCAACTTCGTGATGGAGTTCGGCAACTACGGCTACACCGACGAGTTGACCGGTGCAGGCTGGCGTACCAAGCGCACCAATCAAGAGAAGGACGTGCCGTCCATGCACTGGTACCAGAACGATCCCGGTGTCATCCCGAACCTACTGCAAACCGGCCAAGGCTCACCGACCGGCATCGCGATTTACGAGGGCGATTTGCTGCCGAAAGTTTTCCAAGGCCAAATGATGCACTGCGACGCCGGACCACGGATCGTTCGCGCCTATCCAGTCGAGAAAAACGGCGCGGGTTACACCGGCAAAACCGTCAGCATGCTAGAGAGTAAAGATCCGTGGTACCGACCATCGGACGTCTGCACAGCGCCGGACGGCTCGGTGTTCGTCGCCGACTGGCACGACGGACACGTCGGCGGACACCACATGACCGACCACAAGCCGGGCCAGATGACCGGCCGCATCTACCGACTCACGCCCAAGGGCGGCGATGACAAATACTCCATTGCAAAAAAACGCACCGCCCTATCGATGCTCACCTCACCTAACTTGGCCTCACGCTACATTGCTTGGCAGCAATTAAACGCAGTCGGCGCGAAGGCCGAAGGCACGCTGGCCAAGCTCTGGCAGGACGACGACCAACGCCTGCGCGCCCGGGCGCTGCACCTGCTCGCGCGGATCGACGGGCTGGAGAAAAAATACATCGACGCGGCGCTCGGCGACGACAACTCGGACATCCGCATCACCGGTCTTCGCATCGCCCGCGAACGCGGCCACGACATCATCCCGCTGGTGAAGCAACTCGCCGACGACCCCTCCGCCGCTGTTCGCCGCGAGTGCGCGATCGCGTTGCGGCACAACGACTCCCCCGCCGCCCCGGCGCTCTGGGCCAAGCTCGCCCAGCAGCACGACGGCGCCGATCGCTGGTACCTCGAGGCGCTTGGCCTCGCGCTGGACCGGCAGCAGGACAAGTTTTTCGGCGCATGGCTCGAGGCGGTCGGCAGCAACTGGGACACGCCGGTCGGCCGCGACATCGTCTGGCGTTCGCGCTCGAAAAAGACGCCCGACCTACTGGTGAAAATTCTCCTCAACAAGAAAACCAAGGAGGCCGACAAGCCGCGCTACATCCGAGCGCTCGACTTCCAGTCCGGCCCGGAGAAAGACGCCGCGCTGCTCAAGCTGCTCGGCGCGGGGAGTTGATCACTCGCCTGCCAGCAGCGACTCGATGTAAGGCAAGTCGGCGGGCGTGGTGGCCTTGGGGTTTGGCGTGTCGCACTCGATCAGTTTCACCGCCTGGCCAAGTGCCTCGCAGGCTGCGGTGTCGTCGGTGATCGACAGGCCCTCGTCGCGCACCTTGGCCAAGGCGGCGAGAATGATCTCGCGCCGAAAAACCTGCGGCGTCTGCACAGCCCACACGTTTTCACGATCGATCGTCCCGGCGATTTGCTCTTGGCCGTCTCCGCGCTTGAGCGTGTCACTCACGCGCTTGGCCAAGACGGCCGCGCCGGTCTCGCGGGCGGCGGCCAAGGCGGCTTCAATCGCCGAGTGCGGTGTGCACGGCCTCGCGCCGTCCTGTATCGCCACCAACTCCGAATCGGCAGCGGTGGCGTTGACGCCGTTCCAAACAGAGTCCTGTCGCTCCTCGCCACCGGCTTCGAGCCGCCACGGTTTTCCTGTGCCAATGCGCTTGGCCAATTCCTTGAACTGCGGCCTCGCGTCATCGCGAGTGACGATGATTATTTCGCTAGTCTCGGGGAGTTGATCGAAACGCTGCCATGTGTGACCGATCAAGGGCAGACCGCCAACGTCGAGAAACAACTTGTCGCCCCGGCCCATCCGGCTGCCGCTCCCGGCGGCGACAATGACAATGGAAACACCCGGCATAAACGCAGATCAGCCGACGAGGTCGTGCGCAACATGGCC
>JABGZB010000149.1 GCA_018674955.1 Verrucomicrobiota bacterium
AGCTCACCCACGAACCGATGCCGGGGAAGCCCGGCCGCTGGAAACCGGTTGCCTGTAGATAAGTTGCCTGACTGTGCACGCCGGTTTTGCCGACGACATTGTGAATGAACGCCATGTCATCCACGCATTGGCCAAGCTCCGAGACGACCGAAGTCAGCGGCTGGCCGCATTGGCCGTGCCGGGTCCATTCCCACGGCGACTTGAACGTGTTGCCGGGGGAGCTTTGGAACAGCTCGACGCTCTCGCCTGGATCCCATTTTTCGCCGTGCCGCTTGATGAGTTCTGGCTTGTGGTCAAACAAATCCAAATGACTCGCCGCGCCGCCCATGAATAACTGAATAACCCTCTTGGCCTTGGGTTCGTGATGCAGGCCAACCGGGTGTGTGGCACCGAGCACGCCATCGCGACACAGCATCCCGGCGAGGGCAATGCCGCCCAATCCACCGCCGGATCGCAAGAGAAAATCGCGCCGGCTTTGCGGTAGGCCATGCGCTTGGCAGCCAGTTGGTTTGGTGGTGGGATTCATGGTTAATCGACGAAGGAGAATTCGTTGAGATTGAACAGCAGGCGGCAGGCGTTGGCCAAGCCGTGTTTGGCGGCGTAGGCGACGAGGTCGGAGGTCTCCTCCGGAGTCGGCGGGCGGCCTGTGGCGCGGAAGAATGCCTCGCTAACCGCAGCCGTCCGGCCAGTGTGAGTTTGCTCAACGTCGCTGGCGAAGTGTCTTGCCATGGCCACCATCAGTTTGTTGTTGAGCAACGCCAGGGACTGCAGGGCGGTGATGGCGTTGTCGCGCTTGGCCACCAACTGCGAGGGGTCGGCGCAGTTGAGCGTGCTCATGAACGGCTGCTGCTGTGAGCGGACCAAAAACCGATAAACGGAGCGGCGATGAATCTTCACATCTTCCGGGTCGTGCTTGTGATATTCGTAATGCGGCGAGTGCTCTGGGTGTTCCAGAACAAAATCGCGGAAGCCGGGACCGTACATTTGGTTGTTCATTTTGCCGGCCAAGAGGAGGGCTGTGTCGCGGATCGCCTCGGCCTCGAGTTGCCGTCGGTTCATTCGCCAGAGTGTGCGGTTTTGGCTGTCGTTTTTTTCATTCACTGCAGTAGACTTGGATGACTGCCGGTAGGTCGCGCTGGTGAGGATCAGTTGGTGCAGTTGCTTGATCGACTGGCCGTTATCTCGAAACTCCGCAGCGAGCCAGTCGAGCAACTCGGGGTGGGTGGGTTGTGCGCCCATGCGGCCGAAATCGTTTGGTGTCGCGACGATTCCGGTGCCGAAGTGGTACTGCCAAACGCGGTTGACGATGGATCGCCACGTGAGCGGATGATCTTTTTTTGTCAGCCAACGGGCGAGGGCGATTCGGCGGTCACTTTCCCCGTGCGTCTTTGAGAGTTCGAACGTGCCTGCATCGCGCTTGTCCAAACGCAACGTGCCGGGAGCAACTTCATCACGCGGTTGGCTCATGTCGCCACGGTGGAGTACTCGAATGGCGCGAGGCCTGCCGCCTTCATTGCCGGTGCCGCGGAAGGAACCACTTCCTTTGTGGATTGTTCCGGCGTAAACGCGTATTGGCTTGGGCATTTTTTTGAGTGACATCTCGGCCTTGGCCAAGCTTGCCTTGGCGGCATTCCGTTTGGCGGCAATTTCACCGGAGAGGATTGATTGAACCAACTTACCTCGTTCGCTCACAAGAACTTCCAGTTCCCTTGCAATGGTGGAATCGTTCGCCTTGCCGGGGTAGAGGGCATCGACCAAATTGCTTTTTCGCCAGCGAACCGGTGCCTCGATTGAGTCGAGCGCGGTGATGACTTTGCCTTTCGCGAGGTTGTCGCCGTTGGCGTCGAGTAAGCGAAGCTCGGCCAGCGCAAAAATATAATCGCCGCTGCGCTTGGCCAGCTTGGTCGCGGTGACGCGGACGTAACGCGCGTTGAGGTTTGGCGATTTGAAATGCAGCGGCGCAACGCCGGGGTTCGGTTCGTCGGCCTTGGTTTTGTCTACGACAACCGTGACACCGCTCTCAAACGTCGTATCGCTTGATGCCTCAATTTTGTAGCGCACTGGAAAGCCGAAGCCGTCACCGATGTTGTTGAAGTTGTCACTCGTGCCGACGAGCGTGACTTGTTTGATAGCCTGTGCCTGGCCAAGGTCCACCTGCACCCATTTGTTCACGTCCTGCTCGGCGCTGATCTGGCTGTGGTAACCGAACTCGGGGCGGTTGCTTGTTTTAGATTGCTTGCGGAGTGACTCGAGTTGCTTGTCGAGCGCAACGAGTTTATCTCCTCCTTTTTTACTGATCTCGTTTTCTATGCTTATGAGTTCGGATTGATGTCGGTCAACCTCGGCTTTGAGTGTGGCGAGTTGTTTGGCGATCACGGGATCGGGGTGGTACTCACGGTCGGCGCGGTCGAGCGCGGCGTACACGGCCTGCATCCGGTAGTAGTCGGTCATGTTGATCGCATCGAACTTGTGGTCGTGGCAGCGGGCGCATTGCACGGTAGTGCTGATGAAGGTGTTCATCGTATTTTTCACCATGTCGTCGCGGTCGATGTTGCGGGCGATACGACCGTCGAGCTTGGTTTCCGGCACCTCGGCATGGCCGATGAAATCCCACGGGCCGGCCGAGATGAATCCTGTCGCCTCGATGCCGTCGCGTGTGTCGGGATAAAGCGCGTCGCCGGCTACCTGCTCGCGCACGAACAACTCGTACGGTTTGTCGCTGTTGAATGCGCGGATGACATAGTCGCGGTACGGCCAGGCATTGGGGCGGAGCTTGTCCTTGTCGTAGCCGTGTGTGTCACCGTAGTGGACAACGTCGAGCCAGTGGCGTGCCCAACGTTCGCCGTAGCCAGGCGTGGCGAGGAGTTTTTCGACTAGTTTCTCATAGGCCAACGGATCGGAGTCGCTGAGGAACGCGTCGATTTCTGATGGGTCAGGGGGTAGGCCGATAAGGTCATAATAGACGCGGCGAATCAGCGTGCGGCGGTTGGCTTCAACCGAGTGGGTGAGATTTTTTTCAGCCAGCTTGGCGGCGATAAAGTGGTCGATAGGATTCCGCGCCCAGTCGCGATCCGCCTGGCCAAGCGCCGGCAAGGCATGCCGGACGACCGGTTTCAGCGACCAGAAATCGAAAGCATCACTATCCGGGTTGGCCGGTTCACTTTCGCCACCCTGTAACCCTTGGCCAAGCGAAAGCAGCACGGCCGCAAGAATGATTTTACGTTGCCAATTCATCAACAGATGTTCCCACTAGGTTGAGAACCGAAAAAGGTGTGCCAAGGACGAGGGGAAATCAAGCGCGTCTTGGCCAAGCGCGGCGGCTACCACTCGTTTTGGGCGCGTTGGCGCAGGGCGTGGTCGGCCAGGACGAGGGCGGTCATGGCCTCGACCATCGGGACGGCCCGCGGCAACACGCACGGGTCGTGGCGGCCGCGGCCCTTGAGCGTTGTATTTTTCAACTGCTCATCGACGGTGTCCTGCTTGTGCATGACGGTGGCCACCGGCTTGAAGGCGACACGGAAGTGGACGGTCTCGCCGTTGGAGATGCCACCCTGCACGCCGCCGGAATCGTTTTTTGTCGTGCGCACTTTGCCCCGCTTGGCCCGCATGGGGTCGTTGTGCTCGCGGCCTGTCATGGTGATGCCACCGAAGCCGGAGCCGATTTCGAAGCCCTTGGACGCGGGCAGGCTGATCATCGCCTTGGCGAGGTCGGCCTCGAGGCGGTCGAACACCGGGTCGCCCCAGCCAACCGGGAGGCCGCGTGCGACTCCCTCGATCAAGCCGCCGACGGTGTCGCCGGCTTTGCGGGTGCGCTCAATTAGGCGGATCATCTTGTCGGCGACGGCGGTGTCCGGGCATCGGACGATGTTGGCTTCGACATCGCGCAGCCTGACCTTCTCAGGGTTGACGTCGGCGACGATTTTTTTGACCTGTTTTACGTAGGCGACGACCTCGACGCCGTAGCGTTGTTTCAAAAGTTTCTTGGCCACGGCCCCGGCTGCGACGCGGCCGATGGTTTCGCGCGCGCTTGAGCGTCCGCCGCCCTGCCAGTTGCGGAAGCCGAATTTTTGCTGGTACGTGTAGTCGGCGTGCGAGGGGCGGAACTTGGTCTTCATCTCGGCGTAGGCCTCAGGGCGGAAATCTTTGTTGTGCACCATCATCATAATGGGTGTGCCGAGAGTTTTTCCCTCGAAGGTGCCGGAGAGAATCTGGACTTTGTCGGCCTCGTCGCGAGGCGTGACGATCTTCGACTGGCCGGGACGGCGTCGATCGAGGTCGGGTTGAATGTCCGATTCGTCGAGATCGAGTTGCGGCGGGCAGCCGTCGAGCACGACGCCAACGCCCCCCCCGTGGGATTCGCCCCAGGTGGTGATGCGGAACAGACGGCCGAACGTGTTTGGCATACGCAGATTGTGCGGCAAAACCGTGTTTGTTGCAATTCCGCTGCGTCCCCAGTTGTCGGGATTCATGTTCATCGTAGACCCGATGTGCGCAGGATTCAGAAACGCTGTCTGAGAAAGTAGTGATTGAGACAATGTTGTAGCGGAGGATTGGTCAGGAATACGACGAGGAATACTTCCAGCAATTGACAGCAGAGAAAGCGGTGACTCGGGTGCGAAACGGAGTTAGGTCACGGGTCTGGCAGAAGACCCGCGCACGCAACGAGTCACTGGATGTGAGGTTCTATGCGCTGGCTGCGCTCGTAAACCTGGACGCCAATCTTGACCAACTGGCAAAGTCGCTCAAGGCTAGCAGCGTTGATGAAAGCAAACCAAACGAACCACCTAAAAAAGACCGCTTCCAAGGCATCATCAGACCGCCCAGACCCGCAGGGTTCGTCAACTCGAGGGAAACCTAAACGGCTCAAGGTATTGAACCTCACCTTCACGGTGCTGTTCCTGAACGACGCCCAAATGGCAGGCACAGGTGCGGTCGGCTACTGCGACCCAGAAACCCAGACGATTGGTCTCGTGGGAAGTCAGTCCACCGACTTAATGCAGGACACGTTCCTGCACGAAGTGTTCCACGCCATCGTACATGTGATGGATTTGAAGGAAACCGAGACTGAAGAAAACTACGTTCGCCGCTTGGTCACGGGACTGTGCACGGTCTGGAACAACAACCCTGCGGCGTTCAAGTCGTGGAGCGGGTTGGTTTAGTTGCCAGCAGTTTTCAATTCTTTACCCGTTTTGCCTCCGTGTTTGCGGAGAAGATCGGCGATTTCGGCACGGTTTTTTTCGATCGCCCAATCTAGAGGTGTGTCGCCACTGCCATCCTTCGCCGCATTCACATCTGCACCTCCGGCGATTAGCAGTTCGACGATTTCTTTGTGCCCTTTGTAAGCAGCATTCAGCAAAGGAGTCCCCCCAAATTTGCTCTTTGCATTCACGTCAGCACCCTTGGCGACGAAAAGTTTGGCGATTCCCCTGTAATCTTCCCAAGCTACATGATGTAGAGGGGTCCACCTATTCCTGTCCTTCACACTCACATCTGCGCCGTTGGCGACCAGGAGTTCGACAATTTCCCTGTGGCCTTCGGCCGAAGCCTTATGCAAAGCAGTCTCTCCAAAATTATTCTTGGCATTCGCATCCGCACCCTCGGCCAGGCGCTGTTTGATGGCTTCAATGTTCCCATCTTCGGCAGCTTGAATAATCAATTTGCTCTGCGACTCACCACACCCCACAACCACCACGGCTGCGATTGTTGTGATTAGGAGGTGTTTCATTTGTGTTTTAGTACTGTTTATCGTTGGGAAGGATCCTTCATATCCTGCTGATCGGAAGGATTCTTCCAAAACGGAAAAGCAAACTGCTTAAAATATCCCTTGGGGAACGAGGTGTCGGCCAGTCCGGTGGATTCCGGCCATTGGTCACCCGGCAAATGGTAAGTCCCAAACAAAAAGTCGATGAAGGGAAAATGAATGGCAAAGTTTTTGTCGTACGCGGAAGGATTGTCGGAATGATGCCAGTGGTGATATTGCGGAGTAACGATTAAATATTTTAGGAAGCCAAATTGAATCCGCGTATTGGCGTGTGCAAGGACAGCCTGCAATGAGACGATAATGACGTACATGTAAAACACTTCGATTGAAAAACCCAGTACATACAGAGGCAGGTAGGAAAAGGCCCGAGTCACAAGCACATCAATAATATGCAATCGGGAACCCGCCATCCAGTCTACGGCCCTGATTGAATGATGGACCGCATGAAACCTCCACAATAACGGCATTCTGTGGAAGGCGCGATGAGCAGAATACTGGAAAAGATCCGTAACCAGTAGAGCCAAAGGCAGTTCTATGAGGAATGGCAGGGCTTGAACAAAATTGTGTAGACCTTCCAAATGTAGGCTGCCGAAGTAGTAGCTTGCAGGTGCCTGAACTGAAACCGCAGTCATTTGGATCAAAAGATGGCCGAATGCAAAATAAATCAGATCAGTTTTCCATTCTTCGTGAAACTTTGACTGGTTTGTTCGCTTTGGAAAAAAAAGTTCCACTGGAATGAAAATCAACGCTAAGACCAACAAGTCCAACAAAAGCCAGTCCAAGCTTACATAAAAACCAAGATCATTGAATTGCTTGATCTCAACAGTAGCACCGCCCATCAAGATGGAAAGCCCGCTGATAACTGTAGCCAACAACGAAGGAATCTTGCTTTTGCAGAGGATCAAACTAACCAACGCGAACAGGAATGAAAACAAGAGGCACATCAGCAGAACGCCGCGCAGTATTTCCACAGGATAATTGTGGCGATATTCCGGAGTTGTTAGAATCTCTGGAAATAAAAAACACAAAACACCACCAAAAGAAACCAACGCAAAAAAAATGGAGAGATAACCACTGATGTAACCCTCTCCAACCTTAAGGCGGGCACAGCTAGTAACATTTTTTTGGTTTGTTTTGGGATGCTTCATCACCTTTACTCGGTTTTATTCTGGTGATCAGTGTTATCAATCCCTTCAGCTTTCAATTCTTGCGCTTAAAAAAATAGATACGTTTAGATGTTGTGCCATCCTTCATGGAGGACTCGACATCAACCAGTTGCCAACCATCTTTTCCAAGTTGGTTGATTTTATTTGCGAATTCCTTATTTCCAAATTCATCATTATCAGGACTTGGAAAA
>JABGZB010000150.1 GCA_018674955.1 Verrucomicrobiota bacterium
AGTTTTTACCGTCCGCTTGGCTTGGTGCTGACGGAGGCTGACGCGTTCGCGTTCAAATTTGACATCGCGCTCGACGAAGTGAAAGTCGGTCATCTGGACGGTCAACCGTATACGTTTGAGGTGGCGGTGGGGTTGGTTGACATCGAGTCGGCGAAGGCCGACGGGCTCAGCCGCGGCACAGGCAGCGATTCGCCGAACCTCGTCGAGTGGAATTACTTTCCCGACACCGGCTTTGGGGCGACGGTTTCGCCGGCGATCGCCTCCGGGAAGAGTCAGTTCGCCGCAGGGTTCACGTTCCCCGCTGCACTGGCCGCCGGGGAAAAATACTCCGTGCGGATGGAGTACGATCCGGGTGAGCGGACGTTGAAAACGTTCATGCTCGAGAACAGTAAGGCGTGGAAGGGGATTCAATCCGTGAAATTGCAGGATGACTTTTCGGGCTTCGCCGTTGATGCGTTTTCGATCAGCAGCTATACAGCGAAAGGCACCGAGTCGAGTTTGTTCGCCACCGGCAGCGTGGATAATTTAGCAATCGCTGTTGACCGGTCGCAGCCGCGAATCGTCGGTGCTCGCCTGATTGACGGGCAATGGAGAGCGCGCACGTTTGGTTTTGCCACTGCGGATTATCTGCTCGAACGCTCCGCTGATTTGCACGACTGGCAGCCGGTCGGGAACGGGGTGCGGTCGGATGGTTTTTATTTGCGGTTGATCGATGAACAGTCGCCGGACGGCGGCGGGTTTTATCGCATGAGCAGATGAGCTTACGAAGGAATTTGGCAAATCCGAGCGGACGGTTGGGACAGCCGTCCCTGCCTTTTGCGGCGGGGTTTTCACTCGTGGAGTTGCTGGTTGTGATCGCTATCATCGCCATTTTGGCCAGTTTGTTACTACCGGTTTTATCGGTGGCCAAGCGCAGGGCGCATGACACGGTTTGCGCCGGCAACCTTCGGCAGCTTGGTCTCGCGGGGCAAATGTACTGGAGCGTAAATGAACACCGCGCCTTTGCCTATCGCGGCGAGTCGGTGGGGGGCGGCGACTTGTTTTGGTTTGGCTGGCTTGAGCGCGGTGGCGAGGGTGCGCGGCGGTTCGACTTGGCCAAGGGCGCGATGCAGCAGTATCTCGGCGGCAACGGGGTCGAGACCTGCCCGAGTATGGCTTACGTCGATTCGCGTTTTAAGTTGAAAGCTACCGGTGCGGCGTTTGGCTATGGCTACAATCTGCACTTGGCAGGGGGACTCGCCGGGCCGGGAGAGAGGATCGATCGATTGGCCAAGCCGAGCGCCCGGGTGTTTTTAGCTGATGCGGCACAGGTTAACACGTTCCAGTCGCCGGCATCGAGGGATAACCCGATGCTTGAGGAGTTTTACTTCGTGAATGACCGCGAGCGAACTGCGCACTTCCGGCATAGCCAAAAAGCGGTAGCAGTGTTTTGTGACGGCCACGTTGGTCAAGTGGAATTTGACGCAGGATCGATTGATGATCGCATGCCGGACCAGTGGGTGGGACGGTTCCCTGGCGTGTTGTTGCGAGACGGAATGGTTGATCATTGAGGTTTATTCTCCGCTGTCTTCGGCCTCGGTCTTGTCTGTTTTCTCCTCGGTCGGTTCAGGGTCTTCGGGTGGGGTGGTTGACACTTCGATAACCCGGGTCACTTTCACATCTTTGGGGCTGAAGTTCTTGAGGGTGGTGTTTTCAGGCTTGTACACTATGACACTTACATTGGTTTCAACGATATCTAGTGGAATGTTAATCGGGTCGATCACCACCTTGACGGCGGACGGATCAGTCAAGTCCGGAAGGGGATGGGACTCCGATTCGAGTGAGACAGTCACTTGTGCCGGTTCGACTTTGTACTGCGTTGTGTCATCCGGTGACTTTAGTATTCGGATATCATACGCCCTGATGATGCTGACGTGATTGGTTGAACTCGATTTCTTGGTGAGCGATTCCGGATCGAAGGCAGAGTCAACGACCTCTTGTGCACTTAATGTCTGGGTCTGGTAGCGGTCTGGATTGTTGCCTGTTTGGATCGTGTCGATGGTCTTCCAAGTGAGCAACGCCAGGAGGAAGGAAGTGGTTTTCCAGCCGATGTTGCGAGTTAAAATATCGTACCGGCCCATGTCAGTGTTGGGTTGCCTTGGCCTGAGCTGGGACGCTTCCCTGTTTGGCCTTCAGCAATCGGATCCAGCCCGTAAAACTACGGTTCCGGATGGAGGTCACAAACACCGACGTGAGCGTGGTGCGCAGCTTGGTTTGCGAGATGCCGCGAACTAGTTGCCCTTTGTACGCTGTCGAGATGGAGCCGGTCTCCTCGGACACGACGATGACAAGCGAGTCCGATTCCTCACTCATGCCGATCGCGGCGCGGTGGCGGGTACCGATGGTTTTGCTGATGTCCTGCCGGCGCGTCAGCGGAAAAATGCAGGCAGCACTCAGGATGCGATCCTCGTTGATGATCACACCCCCGTCATGGATCGCGTTGTTTGGGAAAAAGATCGTCTCGAGCATCTCCGTTGAGGCTTCGCAGTCGACGATGATTCCTGACTCGACAATATCCTGCAAATGAGTGGACTGCTCGATGGCGATCAGAGCCCCGGTGCGCGCCTCGCTGAGCCGGTCAACCGCTTGTATGATGACCTCGATATTCTCACGCTGCTCACGCATCGATGCGAAGAACGTCAGATTGCCCAAGCCGGCGAGCAGACGACGCAGTTCCGGCTGGAAGATCACCAGCACCGCCACGGCGGAGAAGCCGAAGAGGGAGGTCAACAGTGCCGAGAGAACGGTCAGCTTGAGCGCGGCACAAAGCAGCGTGGCCCCAATCAGCCCAAGGAGAGCCACCACCATCGGCCAGCCGCGTGTGCCCCGAAAAAACTTCAGTGTGTAATAAATGGCAACAGACAAAATGGAGATCTCAGCAACGAAGCGCCAATAATCTACGACTCCCTGCCAAATGTTTTCCAATATGTCCATCAGTTACACTTTTTCGTTCAACGCCTCCGCCATACGGACGGCCTGCACCGTTTCGGCCACGTCATGCACTCGGACGATATTCGCTCCCTCAGCCACCGACCAAACCGCGCAGGTGAGCGAGGCGGGCAGCCGGTCCTCGAGCGAGGTCCCGAGCAAATTCCCGATGAACGATTTCCGGGAAACCCCGACCAGAAGCGGACGTTCCGTGACGCTAAACTTATTCAGCCTGCTCAGCAACTTTATATTATGATCGAGCGTTTTTCCGAAGCCGATGCCGGGGTCGAGCGCCACCTGCGCGTCACTCACCCCATGCTCCGCCAGTCGGGCCAAGCGCTTTTTGAAAAAGTCGCCGACCTCCCGCACCACGTCGTCGTAACGCGGCTTGGCCTGCATGGTTTGCGGCGTGCCCCGCATGTGCATGCAGATGTAACCGGCCCCGGCCTCGGCGACGACATGCCACATCTGCGGCGACTCTCGGTTGGCCGCAACGTCATTGACGATCGATGCCCCGGCATCGATCGCGGCCTTGGCCACGACCGGTTTTTGCGTGTCGACTGAGAGGGCAACTTCGCTGCGCTTGGCCAAGCGCTCGATCACCGGGACGACCCGTAGCAGTTCCTCCTCCTCGGAAACAGGCGCGGAGCCGGGACGGGTCGATTCGCCGCCGATGTCGATGATTTCCGCGCCTTCGTCGGCCAGCCGTAACGCGTGATCGACCGCCGAGCCGGAATTAAGAAATTGGCCGCCGTCGGCGAACGAGTCGGGAGTGGTGTTGACGATCCCCATCACCACCATCGGGCGGGGGAAATCAAACGTGAAGTCGCGGGCAATCCAGCGCACGCCGGAGGCTAACGCCGCTTGGCCAAGCGTGCAATCGGCAAGGCTTATTTCAAGCCAAGCGTCTTCTTGAGGATGGATTGCAGCGCGGCGTCCGACGGCGGCGGGCCGAAAATCACCCGATCCCCAACGATCGTCTGCGGCATCGACGAGTTGCCGCCGTTCTTCGTGTTCAATTCGTAAACGCGAATGTTCTGCTGAAGCTGCTGCTGGACGGTCTCGCTGGCGACGGCCTTGTTGAACTCCGCCGCGCCGACGAGCCCGGCCGCATGCTCTCTCCCCTTCGCGAGCGGCTTGGTGGTTTTGTGGTTCGTGAACAGCCAGCGATCGAATTGCTCGTACTTGGCCGGGGCGACCTGCTGCACGGCAAGGCAGATTTTCGCGTACTTGCAGGCATCGACGTGGTCACGGTGCGTGCGCTTGAATTTCGCGTTACAGTTTGCGTCGAGCGGCATCGGGATCATCAGGCACGAAAGCTGGCCGTCAAATTGGACAATTGCCGTGCGGATGAAACCGTGGAGTTGCCGGCAATGGTGGCAGGTGTAGTCAAACAGGCACCCGATCCGGTGTGGGGCATTCGCCGGGCCGAGCAGCGGCAGGCGCGCGGCGTCAAGCGAAAGGGTGCTTCGCGGAACCAAAAACGGTTCAGCCTTGGGCGTCGAGGGCGCTTCCGGGGTAACGGTCGCCACGGCCGGAGCGGTCGGCTTCGGTTCGACAGCAGACGGTGGAGTTGGTTTTGGCGCAGGCTTGGCCTCGGAGATCGGCGCGTTGGTTTGCGCTTGGCCAAGGTCAACGATCAAGGGTGCCGCTTGTTCCTTCGGCAGAATGATTTGCCCGGCGGCGATCACCGCCACCAAGCCAAGCGCCACGCCTATCCCGGCGCCGAAATTGAGCCGAACCGAAAGCCGCGAGCTGATCCTTCCGGCTTGGCTCAGAAAGATCAAAGCTGCCAGTGATGCCAAGCCATGCGCCGTGCAGCAGTAAGGGCAAAATGCTTTTATGGCGACCGCCTGCACGCAGACAAACCAAGCCGCTGCAGCGAGGGTGGCGAACGAGAAAAGCGTGAGCGAGTTGAGAGAGCGCGTGGCTTTTTGCTGCTGGCCGATCTTGAGTGAAAATGTGCTGATAAAAAACGCCCCGTAAAGCCCAAGGCCGAGCAGCGACACTGGGATGCCAAGCCAATACGCCCACGAGCTGTTTAGCACCTTGTCGCAGTCCGACTCCGGGCCGCATCCGGGTACGTCTCCGCCTCTGGCCAACGTTGCGATCGCAAGGTAGGCGGTGATGATTGCCGCTGAAAACAACAGCATCCGCACCGCAAGAGTCCAAGTTCCAGTCAGTGGCACTTGGGCGGCCTGGTTTTCTCGTTCGCGTTTGGCTTTGCCCATGATGAGTCGGGTTCGACAAAAAGACAGGCGAGAGTCCGTGCTGCCACAACGAGTTGCAAGCGTGAAGTTTAAGCCAACGATTCCGGCCAAACAAAGCCGTGCCGGTTTTTTGATTATGCGTAGCTATTGCTGATGGTGGTGGCGTACCCCTCTTTGAACCGGAGGCTTGTACCCTCCACTCGAGCATTTGAATGCTGACAGGTTCTGGTGCTAGGCCGTGCACAATCCCGTGGCCAAGAGGCGAACGAATCTTTCTTCCTTCTCCGTGTCCTTCAACCCCATCATGATGCAGGTGGCGTGGAATACCTCGTGAAGGAATGTGCCCTACAATGAATCCGGAGGTTGGCGTTGCGCTTGGCCAAGCTACTTCAGGTGGCGGTCGGCGAAGTTTAGGTATTGTTCCCAGTCGTAGTCGGTGACGTCGTGTTTGCCGGTTCGGAGGTGGTAACCAACATGATGGCCAACGGGATGGTCGGCCTCTGGCTGCTGCGCCACGTCGACGCCCTTGAGGTCGAATAATTCGTACACGGGACCGGCGTGGTAGCCGGAGAGGAATTCGCCGTTCGGGTCGGCCCACGGGTCTCCGGTGGCGCTGGCGATGTAGACGGGGCGCGGCGCTGCCAAGCCGATTAACATGTGTTGATCGACCGGCAACTCGTTAACTCGGTCGTTGTATTTTGTGAAGTTGTCACAGAACCAGTGGGGGAAGCTGGTATTGATCCGTTTGACTGTCTCCCCGAATTCACGCCGGCTCAACGCAGCGCCGCCACAGCCGGAGTCGTTTGAGATGACAAGAGCGAACCGCTTGTCCTGTGCGCCGGCCCAAAGGGAGGTTTTGCCGAGGCGCGAGTGGCCCATGACTGCGACTTTTTTGGCGTTGATGTCGCGGTCGGTCTCGATGTAGTCGAGACAGCGGCTCAGCCCCCACGCCCAAGCGGAGATGCTGCCCCACTCGTCCTCCTTCGGCTTGGGGTAGAGGCGGTGTACGCCGTTGGCAAAGCCGTCGTCGTAGTCGGGATCGATGTCGCCGTAGTAGATCGTAGCCAAGGCGTAGCCGCGCTCGAGGATTTTCTCGACGGCCCAGAGTGAGCGGCGTGACCCTCTGGAGCGTTTGTCGGCGCGATTGTTTTCGATGCCCCAATCCTTGTTGTTGCGTACCCAACTGCGGGTGATCGAGATGCCAGGGTCAGGGTGGACGGTGTGGTTACCGTCAAAGTTGATCGTGAGGAACGTCGGCACCGGGCCGTCGGTGTTTTTGGGCAGGTAAATTAGCAGGTTGGCCTCGGGGGTAGCCTCCTTGCGGGCGAAGGTGATGAGCACCTCGCGGCGGATCGCTTGGCTGCCAAGCGCGGTGTCGTCGTTTTGGATGACCTTGAACTTGAGCCCGCTTGGCTTGGCCGGGCTGCGGCCGTAAACGTGTTTCCGGAACAACTCGAGCACCTCGGGCCGGCGTTTCTCCATCCAGTCTTTCGCCGATTTCACCGGGGCACCGTCCTGCATGGTGAGTGAGTCGGGGAGTTCGTAACGTGGCACCTTGGCCTCGTCGTAGTTTGCGGCGGGCAGTGGGGAGTCGCTCATGGTCAGTCCGATCAGGGTGGCGATGCCCAGCGAAAACGGTTGGGTCGGCCAAAGGCTTGTCATGCGCGGCATCCAAGCCAAGCGGCGCCGAAGAAGCAAGAACAGATTCGGCTTGGCGAATCGCTTGGCCAAGCGCGCGGCCGATCGCTCTTTTATATCTGCAGATCACGCAGATTGCCTGTTGCTTTTGAGTTCCATCTGCGTCATCTACGAATCAATTCCACGGGAGTCTATCCACTTAAAATGTTGAGAGGACTGTCTTTTCTGGCGCGAAACGGGGTATTCACTTGACGCTTTACTCACTTAAACCGTAGTGTTTTTCATTTAAGCGCTATTCATGTTAGGCAGTTTTAAGAGCCTGTTTTCCAACGATATTGGAATCGATCTGGGCACAGCCAACTCCCTCGTTTATGTTCGAGACAGGGGGATTGTGTTACGTGAACCTTCGGTCGTCGCGATCGAGGCAGGAATGACCACTGTGTTGGCGGTGGGAGATGAGGCGAAACGGATGCTCGGTCGGACACCGGGCAACATCGTGGCCATCCGGCCCATGAAGGACGGGGTCATCGCCGATTTCGAGATAACTGAGGCGATGTTGAGGAACTTCATCCAGAAGGTTCACAACCGCAAGTTGATCGCTCCACGCGTAGTGGTGGCTGTCCCATCGGGAATCACCGAAGTGGAGAAGCGGGCTGTGAAAGATTCCGCCATTCACGCCGGAGCGAGGGAGGTTTACCTGATCGAGCAGCCGATGGCCTCGGCGATCGGGGTCGGGCTCCCGGTGCACGAACCGACCGGCAACATGATTGTCGATATCGGAGGTGGTACCTGCGAGATCGCGATTATCTCGCTCGCGGGAATCGTATTCAGCCGTAGTTTGCGTGTCGGCGGCGATGAGTTTGACGACACGATCATGGCTCACATGAAGCGCGCTTACAACTTGATGATAGGCGAACGCACAGCAGAGGAAATCAAGATCACGATCGGTTCAGCGTATCCGCAGGAAGAGGAGCTTTCGATGGAGGTGAAGGGCAGGGACTTGAGTGCCGGCCTGCCACGGATCATGACAGTTCGTTCCGAGGAAATTCGGGATGCATTGAAGGAGCCGCTGAACAACATTCTTGAGTCCATCCGTTTGACTCTGGAAAGGTGTCCCCCCGAGCTTTCGGCCGACTTGGTCGACCGCGGCATTGTTGTCGCGGGTGGTGGTGCTCTGCTTAGGGGCATTGACCAATTGATCGCCAAGGAGACCGCCCTGCCGGTTCACATCGCCGACTCCCCATTGACGGCCGTTGCCGAAGGGACGGGGCGTGTGCTGCAGGAATTGCAGTTCCTGCGGCGGGTGGCTTCCTCCAGCGGTAGTTAAAGTGCGTTCGTCCCGTTACGTGACGGGATGAAACGATTTTTTTATAAATCGCAGCAGACAGCGGTCGGGGCAGTTCTCTTGACCGTGTTCCTGCTTCTGGTGATGCCGGAAAGCGCGCGGGCGCGTCTCAAGTCCGCCATCGGGGCGCTCTTTCTTCCGGTCATCGGAATCAGTACCACGGGCCAGGTTGCCTTGGAGTCGCTTGGCCAACTGGGCGCTTCGGGCTCCGCGTCATCACCCACACATCAAGCGCTTGGCCAAGCGCCTGATGTGCCCCCATCCTTGGCGGATCTTCATGTAGAAAACGCCCTGCTCAGGGAGGAAATCAATCAATTCCGGGATGCCAATGATTGGGAGCGGCGCATCCCTTGGGAAAGCAAACTGGTGCGAGTGGTCGGGCGCGACCCGTACAACTGGTGGCGGCGGATCAAGATCAACCTTGGCAGTAACAAGGGGATTCGCTTCAATCAACCAGTCATTTCAGCCAAGGGCAATTTGGTGGGCCGCGTTTCAGAGGTTGGCCCATTGACCTCTTGGGTGGTTTTGGCAGGCGATCCCAACTGCAGGTTTTCGGCCTTGATTAAGGAGTCTCGAAGCCAAGGGGGCATTGTTTCGCCACGGCAATACAGCTCCGACCCTAGAGTGGTGGAACTGACCTATCTGCCGAACGATGTTGAGTTGCGACCGGGTCAAGCCGTAGTCACCAGCGGGTTGGGCGGTGGTTTCCCAAAAGAAATCCCGGTTGGCTTGGTGGTGGATTCATGGATATCAAAGGATGGATTGTACACGGAGGCTAGGGTCAAGCTGCACGCCAACCTGAACCAACTCGAGACCGTGCGGGTGTTGACTCGTTTTTGAACAAGCATCGTGACGGGAAGAATCAACAGGACACTGGGGTTGCTGATCGGGGCCTATCTGCTCGTGTTTTTGCAGTCCCACTGGCAGGGGCCAAGGCTCTGGCTGGGCTTTCAGCCCGACCTCACGCCGGCGTTGCTGATATGCGCCGGACTGACGCTGGGCGCCGGGCAGGTGAGCACCTCAGCCATGCTGACTGGGCTGTGGCTCGACAGCCTCTCAGCCAACCCACTGGGGTTGAGTGTGTTACCGTTGTTTATCGCCGGGTGGGCGGTTTTCACCTTTCGCGACTTAATATTGAGGGATGAACTCGTGGCGCAATTTTACCTTGGGACCGCTGCGGGCGCTGCCGTGCCGCTACTTCAGGTGTGGCTGTTGCGGTTGGTGGGTGCCACCCCATTATTCGGGTGGGAGATGGGCGTCTGGTGGATTATCAACGCGCTGTTTTGCGGCGTGGCAGTCCCATTGTTTTCGAGGTTGGCCAAGCTGCTAGACAGATGGTTCTCCCACCCGCTGCATGACTCGAACCGTTGGCCCAACGAGAACCGGCAGATTGTCCGGAGTAAGCATTAGTCGAGACAGAAACCGTGTTTGTATTTGACCAGTTACGCAGCAGGGACATCCCGATCAAGGTAGTGACGGCGTTTATTCTGTGCTGCATGTTGCTGTTGACAGTGAGTCTGTGGCAGTTGCAGGTCGCCTCCGGCGATGACTACCGAATTCGGCAGGAAAACCAGTCTGTGCGAGCCGTGCGCCTCCCGGCGACGCGGGGCCGTATCCTCGACCGCAACCAACGTCCGCTGGCCGTGAACCGGCTGCGGTTCGATGTACACATGTACATCGATGAACTGCGCCCGCTGTTTTACGCCCACTATATGCGCCTGAAAAACGAGCGAAAGCTGCTGCGCACCGAGCAGGTAGTTCTCGAAAAAGAGGCCCGCTACCAAGTGGTCAGCAACTTAACCATGCAGGTAAGCCTGCGCCTTGGCCAACCGCTGGTTCTCGATGCGGAGAAATTTCACACTCATTATTACAAGCGCCGTTACACGCCGATGACCGTGATCCAAGATCTATCGCCAACCCAAGTGGCTCGGTTCGTCGAGCAGATTCACGCGGTGCCAGGGGTGGACTTGTCCGTCAACCCGGTTCGAACGTATCCCAACGGCGACATGGCGTTTCACACGCTGGGGTATCTTCGACGCGATGACGACCCTGACGCCGCTGATGAAGTTCCATTCCGTTTTCGTTATCGGCTGCCTGATTACGTGGGCGTCGACGGCCTGGAGGGAGTTTACGACGACCTTTTGCGAGGAAATGCTGGAGTCAAGACGATTCGAGTCAACAACATCAGCTACCGCACGAGTGAGGGGGTCTGGGAATGGCCTGAGTCAGGATACGACATGGTACTCTCTCTTGACCGCGACATCCAATTGGCCGCCGAGGCGGCTCTCCAAGCCAACGGCCCGGAGACGCGCGGCGCCGTGGTGGTGATGGATCCGCGCACTGGAGACCTGCTATCACTCGTATCCTTGCCAGGATTTGATTCCAACAAATTCATTTCCGGGTTTTCGCGGAAAGAGATCACCCAGTTGAACGACAGTCGGCTCAATCGCTGGCTCAACCGCGCCACCGGTAGCGGTGGGGTCTCTTACCCGCCTGGTTCCATTTTTAAACTCATCTCGGCGGTGGCCTACCTTGAGGAGGGGTTGGTTGATCCGGCCGAAAAAGTCTACAATCCCGGTTATTTTAGGGATTCGAGATTGTATCCTAACTACGAGTTGGACGATACCGCGCCGCCGGGCGACTACGATTTCATCCGTGCATTCAAGCGATCAAGCAACACCTATTTCATCCACTACGCGTTGAAGCCTGACGGCCGGAAAGACCAATGGCGGCAGGGCAAGCAGATACTGCTCGACTGGGGGAATCATTTTAGACTTGGCCAAAAGACGCTCGTCAGTCTGCCCGGTAAGTTACTCAGTCCCATCCGCGAGAGTGGCGGTTATTTCCCCGCCCGCGACAATGCTTTCAAAAAGAAGAATCAGTTTGGGGAGCGCATCGGTTGGGCGGCGGGCGACGTAGCCAACCTCTGCATCGGGCAGGGAGAGATTACGGTGACCCCGCTGCAAATGGCGGTGATGACCTCGGCGGTGGCGAACGGCGGGAAGGTGTTGCAACCGCGCTTGGTCAAGCGCATTGACTCGCAGCGTGCCTTTGACCAAGCCCAGAACCGGGTGATCCCGGTGAAGGTGCTTCACGACTTGCAGTTGAAGCCGGAGACGGTTGCCCTGATGCACGAGGCGATGTTGGCCGACGTGGCGGATCGCGACGGGAGCGGGCGTGCGGCGCGTGTGCCCGGCTTGGCTATCTTCGGTAAGACCGGCACGGCGCAGAAGAAAGTGCCCACCGGAAAATATCATCCACGGAGCGGCGTGCGCCTGTTCCGCACGGACCACATCACTTGGTTTGTGTCGTTTGCGCCGGCGGAGTCGCCGCGCTACGCCATAGTGGTGATGGTGGAGAGCGGCGAGTCGGGAGGCAAGACCTGTGCGCCGATCGCCGGGAGGATTTACCGTGCGATTCGGGATATGGAACGCGAACGGGAGAAAGGAGAGCCAAGCTTGGCCAAGCGCTGATGGGTACGGTACTGCTCCATATTCGGAAGTTACGGGTCGACTGGCACATGTTTGGCGCCGTGATCGGATTGATGCTGCTTGGCGGGGCGTTTGTCCTTAGTGCGGCGATTGACCAATACGAAGATGATTCGCTCCTAAACTCCTATTTTTTCCGGCAATTAGTTTTTTATGGAGTGGGGCTTGGTTTGGCTGCGGTATTCGTGGTTGTGGATTACCACAGCTTGGCCGGTTGGGCTCGGGCAGCGTACTGGGTGACCCTGGTTTTGCTCGTTTTGGTGCTGATTCCGGGTATCGGCGAGGTGCGATACGGGGCGAGGCGCTGGCTCGACTTGGGGGTAACCCTCATTCAACCCTCGGAATTTGCAAAATTAGCGTTTATCTTCGCCTTGGCCGATTTTTTGACACGGCCCAACGAGGAGATGTTAATGCCGGGGGTGTTTTTAAAAGCCCTCGGGATGACTGCACTACCATTTATTCTTATATTAAAAGAGCCGGATTTGGGCTCATCGCTAGTATTTTTTCCAATTGGGATCGCGATGATGTTCGTTGCTGGCGTGCCGCTTCGGTTTCTCGGGAAGTTCCTCGGGGCATCGACGGTGGTTGTGCTGTTTGTAATCATCAACCAACTCTACTTTCCCGCAGAATGGCGAATTTCCCTGCAGGAATATCAGCGTCAACGGTTGTTGGTTTATTTTCACCAGGATTTTGCTCCGTCGAACGCCACCCCGGCGGAGCGGAAGGCCGCCCGTGCATTGCAGCGAGAGCGCACGCACAACATACGGCAAGCCGAGATTTCCGTCGGCTCGGGAGGGCTGACAGGAAAAGGGTGGGGACAAGGGCCACAAACCCGCTTGGGCTATCTGCCCAAGGGAGTGGCTCACAACGACTTCATCTTCTCCGTGATTGCGGAGGAGACAGGGTTCTTGGGCAGCATGGCAGTGCTGGCGTTATACACCGTCATCCTTTTAAAGGGGATGCAGATCGCAGCCTTGGCGAGAGATCGCCTGGGCAAACTGTTGGCAGTGGGAGTTGTGGCTCTCATTTTTTGCCACGTGTTTGTGAACATCGGCATGCACCTAAGGTTAGTGCCGGTCACGGGGATACCGTTGCCGCTATTGAGCTACGGCGGGTCATCCGTTTTGAGTTCTCTCATCGCCATTGCTGTCCTGCAAAACATACAACTACACAGAAACACATATTAAAAAATCATGGCAGCAAAGAAATCATTTGGCCGCAGCAACAACAGGCGCGGCATGAGATTCAAACCCCCCGGTGGATTGAACCGAAGACCCGACCGCTCCAGCCTCAAGGCCCGCGCGAATGTCGATACGATTCAAACCCCGCAGGACGAACTCTATAACACACGGCAGCACGAAAATGAGATCGTGCGTGCGGAGAATAAGGCGCACGGCCTGGCAGCCGATGCCGACCTCGAGTCGGCCAAGGGGCAACGGCAACTCACCAACGACACAGCAGATGGTGAGACGTCGAGACAGGGCGAACCCGCAATGCCGCCCAAACGGGGTAACACCGACTTTGAGCCGGTGGAACTACCTGAAGAAGCGGCTGGCTCCATCAAGGAGAAGGTTGAGCGAACAGCGAAGAAATTCGTCAGCAAAGTCAAGGGCGTCTTCCGCCCTATCCAGCACACGCATAAGGAAGTGCTGATCAACGCCGAGTCGCTCGAGACGCGCGTGGCGATCACCGTCAAGGGCAAGCTCGAGAACCTAACTATCGAGCGCGTCGACAGCATCCGAATGGTCGGAAGCATTTATAAGGGTAGGATCCGCAATCTTGAGGATGGACTCAAGGCGGCTTTCGTGGACATCGGATTGGATAAAAATGCCTTCCTACACTACTGGGATATCATCCCAAGCCCGCTCGATTCCGGTTACGATGTTGTGGATCGCGGGAAACGCAAAAAAGATAAACCCAAAATCACCAACAAGGACATACCAAAAAAATACCCAGCGGGCTCGGAGTTGACCGTACAGGTCACCAAGGGGCCGATCGGAACCAAGGGGCCGCGAGTGACGACAAACGTCCTGTTGCCGGGGCGCTATCTCGTCCTGCTGCCCAACTCGGAGCAGTCCGGTGTTTCCCGAAAGATCGACAACCGCGAGGAACGCGTTCGGTTAAAGAAAATCGTCCGCGAACTCGATATCCCCGAAGGCATGGGGGTCATCATCCGTACAGCAGGGCAGGGGCAGCGCAAGGCGTATTTCATTCGTGATCTCGCCATACTGTTGCAGACTTGGGAGGAAATCACCGGCCGGGTCAAGAGCCAGAAGGCTGGCACCTGCGTTTTTGAGGAGCCAGATCTGATCGAACGCACGGTTCGTGACTTTTTGACGGAAGATGTCGAGCGCATCGTCATCGATAATGCCGCCGAGGCCGAGCGTGTCAAAAAACTAATCGGCCGCATCTCTAAGCGGGCGATTGACAAGGTGCAGCGCTATTCCTACTCGGAGCCGATATTCGACCGGTTCGGTGTCACGCGCCAACTCGAGACGGCCTACACGCGCCAAGTGATGCTGCCCAGTGGCGGATACATTATCATTGATGAGACCGAGGCGCTGGTGGCGGTGGACGTGAACACTGGCAGTCACCGGTACAAGGGCAACAATAAAAAAGAAAAGGACAAGACGCTGCTCCAGGTGAATCTTGAGGCGGCCGAGGAGGTTTGCCGGCAACTCCGGCTGCGAAATATCGGCGGCCTGATCGTGCTGGATTTCATCGACATGAAAGCATCACATGACCGGCGCGATGTATTCAACCGTATGCGTGACGGCCTTCGCAAGGACAAGGCCAAGACCCATGTGCTGGCCATCTCCGACCTTGGCCTGATGGAGATGACCCGACAGCGCCAGTCCGAGAGCGTCCGTGATGCCTCCTACGGCGATTGCGACCACTGCGGCGGCCGCGGCAAAATCAAGAGTCCGCTGACCATGAGCGTGGGCATTCAGCGCAAGCTCAGTGAGATCATCAAGAAACGCGACAATTTAAAGCAACGCCGCGAAGAGGAGACCGATTTTAAGCTCAGGGTGAACGTCCACGAAGGTGTGTTGAATCGGTTACGGAACGAGGATGAGGACATCTTCATCGACATGGAGAAACGGTATTTGGTGAAAATTTCCTTCCGGGCGGAGGAGCGGTTGCACCCAGAGGAGTTCGAGGTGTTTGACGCCATCAGCGATAAACGCTTGGCCAGGGAATCGCGGTAGTTTTCGGTTTTATTACAAGGCGTCCACTCGGCGGTGGGCGCCTTTTTTGCGCTTGGTGACTTACAGTTGGTTGATGGATATGACACGGATCACCTCCTCCAAGCTGGTGATCCCGCGTTGAACTTTGGCCATGGCGTTCTGCCAAAGGGTGGTCATTCCCTGCTCGATCGCTATGTCGTGCAGCTTGCTGGTTCGCAGTTTTTGGATAACCCCTTCCCGAACGGCCTCGCTTGAATTCAGCAACTCAGTCGCCGCCACCCTGCCGAGATAGCCGGTCTGCGAACAGGAGTCACAGCCAGTGCCGGTGTAGAATTCGTTCTCTTCAGCAAACCCGTCGGGAAGCAGGGAAAGGTACTCGGGGTTTGGCTGAGTTTGGATCTTGCAACCTGGGCAAATGGTGCGCAACAGACGCAAGCCAAGCACCCCCGTGACGCTGGAGGCCAAAAGGAACGGCTCGATGTCCATGTTGATGAGCCGCGCATAAACCCCCGCCGTGCTGTCGCTGTGGATGGTGCTGAAAATCATGTGGCCCGTCAGGCCTGCCTGTACTGCGATCGCGGCAGTTTCCGCGTCGCGAATCTCCCCGATCATAATCGCCTCCGGATCCTGGCGCATAAGGGAACGGAGCGCCTTGGGATAAGTGAAACCACGGGAATTACTGATCTGCGATTGGCTGATCATCGGGAGGTTGAATTCCACTGGATCCTCCACCGTACTGATGCTGATCGTGGGCCCGTGGATGTCGATCAAGTGGCAGAGGGCCGAGTAGATTGCCGTTGTTTTGCCCGAGCCGGTTGGGCCATTCAACAGGATAAGCCCGCTGGGTTGGCGGATGAGTTTCTTGAACCGTTCGATCGTGTCCGACTCAAAGCCGAGTGTCTCGAGGTTGAAACTCCGATTTTGTGGGTCGAACAGTCGGATGACAATTTTTTCCCCGCGAACGGTTGGAAAAATGGAGACGCGAAGCTCCACATTGCCGAATTCGGCACTCGCCGGGACGCGCCCTTCCTGCGGCAGCTCCGTCTCGTAGGTGACCAGATCCGCCATGACCTTGAAGCGGCCCGCAATGCGGTCGAGAAACTCGTACGGCAAATGAGTGAGTTCCCGCAGTGTGCCCGAGATGCGCAGTCGGATGGGAAGCGTGCTTTCCCATGGCTCGATATGAATATCGCTCGCTTTGTCATGAACGGCGTCAAGGATGATGTTGTTGACGAGAACCGCGATGTCGATCTGGTCGAGCGACTTGACGGCCCGGATGTACGACGAGGTCAAATCCATGTCGACCGAATTGGTAACCGATCAAGCTCCCTCGGTCACCTTCTTTTTGGCGCTCAGCCTCCGATGCGGCTCATTGTTCGTTCGGGCTGAACGAAGTCAGGTGCCCCGATCCGATGGCCGGGTTCTTTCTTTAGGATGATACGCTGCAATTGATCCGCCAGTTCAATGTCGCTGGCTCCGCTCCGGAGTGCGGGCTTCAGGTCATGCTCTCCGAGACTGAATAGGCAGGTTCTTATTTTACCGTCTGCGGTCAGGCGGATGCGGTTGCAGTTGCCGCAAAACGGCTGAGTGACCGGGGCGATCACGCCGATCTCGCCAGCCCCTTGGCCAAGCGACCAGCGGGTGGATGTCTCGGAGGGATTGCCAGCGGGAAGGCGGGTGAGGGGGAGCTTTGCGGCGATTCGCTCAATGATTTCAGCACCGGGCACGACGTGCTCCCGATCCCAAGCCTGCCTTGTGCCCAACGGCATAAACTCTATGAACCGCATGATGACATCCTGCTCGTGAGCAAAGTTGGCTAAGCGTACGATCTCGTGATCATTCAGCTCGCGAATGATCACCGCGTTGAGCTTAACCGGGGAGAGTCCCACTGACTTGGCTATGCGGATCGATTCGAGCACCTCCGCCAACCCGTCACGCCCTGTGATTTTTTTGAAATTATCCCGGTCAAGCGAATCAAGACTGATCGTCATCCGGCCAAGCCCGGCCTCCTTGAGCCGCTTGGCCAAGGCGGGGAAACCGGTGCCGTTGGTCGTCATTGATAGGTCGCGAATCGGCCTGATGGCGGCGATCTCTGAAACCAGATTCTCGACGCCCTGGCGGAGGAGCGGTTCTCCGCCGGTGATCCGGATTTTGTTCACGCCAAGCGAAGCCGCCACCCGGGCAACGCGTGTGATCTCCTCGAAGGTGAGGATTTGTGACCTTGGCTTCCAATGGTATATGGGGCTGTTGTTCGCTTGCCGGCTGTTGTTCGGTGAAGTGGAGTTTGGTCGGTAAAAATTGGCCGCTTCCTCGGTTTCCGGCAAGCAGTAGACGCAACGGAAGTTGCATCGGTCCGTGATGCTAATTCGGAGATCGCGAATGATCCGATTGTGAGTATCTTGGAGAACCCCTCCGTGGGTCATGGGGTGACTCCGTTGGGGGGCAAGTTAGTCTGGATCGGGACGATCTTGACCGTTCCATCCCGGCGAACCTCGACGTTGAGATCGGCATTAGGGGAGACTGTTTTGCTCTGGCTTTTTTTGCTCATGCCCATGAGGCGTGATCCACCTTTTTTGCGGGCGCCTCCGTAGAATCCGCGACGCAGCCACTCAAGTTTCCTTGAGGCCGTGAGTTCCACCTGCAATTGCTGTACTTTTTGCCGCAGAACTAAAATATCTTGAAATTGCTTTTCCAACTCGGCTTTCTCAGCGATCAGCTTTTTACGTTCCAACATCAAGTGGTCGCGATCTTCCTCAGCGGATTCAAGGCGCCGACCGATGTCATCGATCGCCCGGTCCTTGTCGGCCATCAGGCTGTTGAGATCTTTAATTTTCGAGTCGTAGTCCCGGTTTTTGTTCTGAGCAGTGCTGAGTTTAGTGTTGAGGGCGCTGATTTCTTCGTCTTGGGCGGTGAGTTTCTCCGCGACCTGTTCCATTAACTCCGCATGTTCAGCGATTTTCTTGTAGTGTTCTGTGGTCAAGTCGGACAATTTTGTCTCCGTCGAGCGAAGGGTTGTGGTGGTCGAATCGAGTTTTTGAGTCAAGTCAGCCTTGTTGGTTTCTAGAGTTGCCTTTTCGGATTTCAACCCCTTAATTTCGACCTCATGTTTAGAGATGGTCGCATCTTGCGTGGAGATCGTATCTTGTGCGTTAATCAGAAAGACAGCCGTGACAGCTCCTGCCACCGTAGCGAGTACCGCAAAAATGATTAAACCATATCCTTTCATAGTCACGGAATAGTGGCCCAGATTCCACGCCGTGGCAACCCCTAATTTGTGTGGTTTCTTCCATTTTTACGTGTTTTGTGCATTTTTCCCCTATGCTGATTCCTGTCAAAATCCCGTTGATGATTTTGAGCAGCGCTACGCTGTTTCCCGATGTGATCCTTCCACTGCACATTTTCAACTTCGCTACCGGAGGATGTTGTCCAACGTACTCGAATCTCACCGGATGTTTGCCATCTCCATGCGTAGGCCAGGCACGCGCCGGGAGGTTCCCATGGTGGTGGCCGGCCTTGGCCTTGCGCGGGTTTGTGTGGGCACGCGCAAGGCACATCGAACCTTCTGCTCCTTGGCTTGAAGAGGATTCATGTGTGGGTGCTGCCCGTTACAAGCCTTACCGAGTGGAACGTGTCGAACCACTGGACAGCACCGCAGAGGAGGCTCCCGAGGTATCCGGGTTGAGGGATCGGTTGCTGACGATGGTTAAGGACCGCCTTGGTCAGGTGATGGGTACTGAGCTTCCGTCTGCGCTGCTGGGAATGATGTTGCAGTCACCGCTTGGCTCGTCCGACAACGCTCTCTCAGAGATGACTCCTAAATACGGAATGGATATTCTTGAGAAACTGGATTCAGCGCACAAATTGGCTGACTTCGTCGCCTCAACCCTGCTCCGCGACCCCCACGCGCGCCAAGTGGTGCTCGAGTCGCTCGACATCAAGACGCGCTTGGTCAACGTCTGCCGCTTCCTGTCGATGGAAACCGAGCCCAACACCCAGGGACCGCAGGGCCACCCTTAAACTTGCCCAAGCGACTGGCTAAAACTGGACGATCCGGATGTGGCTGATGTCGGGGTCGGCCTCGAGTTCGGCGAGGCACTCGGCGCTAGGCACGCTGTCGATGTTCAGTGCGGTCAGGGCTTCGCCGCCTTCGCGATCCCGCCCGAGGCTCATGTTGGCGATGTTTACGCCGTGTTTCCCGAGTACGCTACCCAAGTGCCCCACGATGCCGGGGCGATCCTTGTTGGTCATCATGAACAGAATACCTTCCGGGACGATCTCGACCGGCTGGCTGTTGAGCCGAACGATGCGCGGATGCTGCGCCAAGCCAAAGAACGATCCTCCGACCGATACCTTTTCATTGCCGGCCCATGCCCGGATATGAAGCCATTCCTTGAAGTCCACTTGCTCGCTGGACTTGATCTCCTCGACGACGAGCCCGCGCTCCTTGGCCATGGCACGGACGTTGACGAGGTTGACTTCCTCGCCCATGGCCGCCCCGAGAAAGCCTTTGATGATGGCACGGGCGATGGGG